>JAGLQR010000263.1 GCA_023136725.1 Candidatus Aminicenantota bacterium | reverse complement strand
TTTTTTTATCCCGAGGCGCTTCATTTTTTTATGAAGCCCCTGATAAGTAATTCCAAGTTCTGCAGCAGTTCTGGATTTATTCCAATTATTCTTCCCTAAAAGGTGAATTATGTAATCCTTCTCAGTTCCGAATTTCCCATAAATTCCGGTGTTCAGAATATCAGTTTTCTCATTTACAACTTTTTCTCTCTGTACTTCATCAGATAGTAATTCGTAATAAATACTCTCTCCATCTTCTACCAGATTAACGAGCCTCCTGATCTCATTCTCCAGCTGTCTTATATTTCCAGGCCATGAATAGCTTTCCATTGCTTTAAAAACCTGTACGGTATATCCTCCGATGTTTTTTCCAAGTTCTTCTGAGAACTTACCTGTAAAATAATTGATCAGAGGTGAAATATCCTCTTTCCTGTCCCTGAGGGGAGGAAGGGTGATTCTGTGGTGAACCAGTCTATAGTAAAGATCTTCCCTGAAATCACCTTTAGCAATGAGGTTCTTTAATATCTTATTGGTTAGCGAAACAATCCTTAGATCGACTTTAATGGGAGTTGTTCCCCCGACACTGTAAAACTCATGTTCCTGCAGGACTCGTAAAATCTTCGCCTGTAACTGAATAGGCATATCACCGATTTCGTCAAGAACAAGAGTTCCACCTGAAGCTATTTCAAGTTTTCCTTTCTTTCTCGTATAAGCTCCTGTGAATGATCCTTTCTCATGGCCAAATAATTCCGATTCAAGTAAAGTCTCGGGAATAGCTGCACAATTGATAGCAACAAACGGCCCTCTGTTCCTGCCGGAATGTTCATGCAGTAATTTTGCAATTAATTCCTTTCCCGTCCCGGATTCACCTTCTATTAAAACAAACACATCACTTCCTGCAATTTTAATTGTCTGCTTTATCAAACTCCTGACTTCAGGATCCAATGCCACTATCGACACTTTCTCAGGATCATGGTCCTCATCAGGATCGGGAAGAAGTTTTTCTCTGTCCCCGCTCAATAAAATTCTGGCCAGCAAAGATATCTCTTTTGCAAGCAGATCAAGAAATTCAAGAACAATATCTCCTTCCTCAATAGCGGGATTCAGGGGGACATATACCATTGCCGCTTTAATTTCCCGTAATTCCACAGGAAAAGAATAGAACCTGTATTTCGTATCGGGGAAAGTAATATCACTCCTTCTCTCTTTAAAGATCCCGTCATCCTTTTCAGCAAGGTTGTTAACCATACTGACAAGGTTATCGATTTTTTCTATTGTGAAGTAAATATTATGATCTCCATTTTCTTTTGACAATAATGCAATCGAACCGAAGTTTTGCAGCTGGGACAGATAATCTGAAAGATCATGAATGAAATGGTTGAAACTCCGTTTCCTGAATCCTGTTTTTGCTATATATTGCAGTATATCTGAAAAAATATCATTCAAGAATTTGGTTTCCTCTTCCTCTCTGCCAGGTTTCGGGGAGGAAGAATTTATACCATTAAAAATCGGCCTTAGCTCTTCTGCTGTTTTAAACTCATCAAGGCTGCCTTCTCTCAGAAAGAATTCCATACCTCCTATATTGAAAGACTCCCCTAACTCAAGCCTGGATTCCCCGATCTTAACATTTCTTACAAAAGTTCCATTTGTAGAGTCGAGGTCCCTGATGGTAATTTCATTTCCTATCAGGATCTTCACATGTTTTCTGGAAATAGAATCAAGATCAAGGGCAAGTTCACAATCCTTTTTTCTTCCGATGACAACATCAGTTCCTCTAAGAGGGAATTTCCTGATAAAACCATCGATATAATAAAGGAGGTATCTCATAGGAATATTATAAACTTTACAAACTAATATATCAACTTTTTCAACTAAGTTTATAGACAAAGTTTATAATGACTATTAACTTTGTTTATACTATTCCATTACAGCAAAATTCTCTAATTAAGTTTGGATTTTTTCATCCTTTACTATAGGTGCTATACGATTTTTTTATTATTCACATTTGAAAATCGCCTTTTGGCAAACAAATTGCTTTTTAATTACAACTCTTGATAACAGGGATTTTGGGAAGGATTGTTTACAAAGGAGATTTGTGAGGGGGGAGGGTTGGAAAGGATGCTTTATTCACTCCTTTACAGTGAAATCAAAATTCTCTCCTTTGTGATCAATCTTTATTGTTGAAGAGTTATCAATTTTTCCGGATAATATCATACTTGACAATGGATCCTGTATCTCTTTTTGGATCACTCTCTTCAAAGGCCTGGCACCGAGAGCAGGATTAAATCCAAGCTCAGCAAGTTTGTTCAGTGCACTTTCACTTATTTCAGTTTTGATCCCTGCTGATCCGAGTTGTTTTTCCAACTTTGCGAGTTCCAGTACTGCTATCATTTTTATCATTTCTTTATCCAGGGGCCTGAATGTTATTATTTCATCTATCCGGTTAAGGAATTCAGGTTTGAAATATTTAAAAAGAAGATCATCGATCTCATTTTTGATCTCCTCATATCCAGACTTTCCCCGAATAATATCGGATCCCAGATTTGATGTCATAATAATTATAGTATTCGAAAAATTCACCGTTTTCCCTTTCCCATCCGTTAGACGCCCATCATCCAGCAATTGTAATAAAATATTAAAAACATCAGGATGGGCTTTTTCTATCTCATCGAGAAGGACCAGGGAATAGGGCCTTCTCTTTACAGCTTCCGTAAGCTGTCCTCCCTCATCATAGCCGACATATCCCGGAGGAGCACCTATAAGGCGAGATACAGAATGCTTTTCCATATATTCAGACATATCGATCCTGACCATCATTTTCTCATTATTGAACATAAATTCACTTAGAGCTCTGGCAAGTTCTGTTTTCCCGACTCCGGTAGGGCCCAGGAAAATAAATGATCCTATAGGCCTCCCCTGTTCATTTAATCCGGCTTTAGATCTTCGAATAACATTAGCTATTGCAGTAACAGCTTCATCCTGTCCTATTACCCTTTTTTTAATTATATCTTCCATCTGCAGCAGTTTTTCTCTTTCACCACTCAGGAGTTTTGAAACAGGTATACCGGTCCACTTTGACACAACATCCGCGATATCCTCCTCCGTCACCAACTCAGTAAGTATTTTCTTCTCAGACTGCAATTCATCCAACTCGGCCTGAATACGAACAATCT
>JAGLQR010000262.1 GCA_023136725.1 Candidatus Aminicenantota bacterium | reverse complement strand
GGCCCGATAAATTATTTAATAAAATACCCCAGGGCCTTCCTTTTCTAAATATCTCAGGCGGAACGGATGAAGTGACACTAAAAACCGAGATAAGGAAGCTTAAAAAAAACTTGAGAGAGTTCAATACAGGCGACCTGGAAAAACTGAAGAGGACATCATTTGATTCAACCATATTTCTATTCACAAAAAGTTTTAATCTGAAGGAGAATCTTCAGGCCGGCGGGGTTAGATTAAAATCCGAAGATTTTATTATTCCACACTCTTTTGCAAATGTATCAACCTCTTCATATTTCTTAACTGATCGAAAATTTATTTTCAGGGACTATATCGGGGAAATTGATGAAATTGAAAGCGAAAGCTTGTTGAAAACCCTTGAACCTGGAGATTATATAGTACACGAAAAGCATGGTATAGGGTTGTTTCGGGGGCTTCAATTGCTTGAATTTGGTAATTCCCGGCAGGAATTCATAAAAGCAGAATATTTTAATAATGAACTTCTTTATGTACCTGTTTCAGAAGCAAATGTACTTAAAAAATATTTTGCATTTAAAGGTGAACCGGGAAAACTTGACAGGATTGGCGGAAAGAGTTGGAGTCAGAAAAAGACACGAGCAAGAAAAAGTATAATTAAATTCGCAAAAGAATTACTTGACCTGTATGCTCTGAGGCGTTCGGTAAAAGGTTTTTCACACGAAGGTGACAGCGATATGGAATATCATCTGAAAAATACTTTTTCATTTGTTGAAACTCCGGATCAGATTACAGCTATAAAAGAAGTTATGGCTGATCTTGAAAGAACTTTTCCAATGGAGAGGCTTGTCTGTGGTGATGTAAGTTTCGGTAAGACCGAAGTTGCAATAAGGGCTGCTCTGAGGGTTGTAAGCAGTGGGAAGCAGGTGGCGGTTTTGTGCCCGACTACAATACTTGCAATGCAGCATTTCAGGACCTTCGCCAAGAGATTCGAAGGGCTGCCGGTTAACATTCAAATGTTGTCAAGGATGGTTCCTGCTGTTAAGCAGAAGCAAATTTTCAAGGACCTCAAAAATGGAAGCATTGATATTTTGATAGGGACACATTCAATACTCTCGAATAAGGCAGAGTATAAAAATCTCGGATTATTTATAATTGATGAAGAGCAGAGGTTTGGTGTTTTTCAAAAGGAAAAATTGAAACAGGGGAGAGAAAATGTAGATGTTCTTGTGCTATCTGCTACACCAATCCCGAGGACATTATCACTCTCAATGGCAGGTCTTCAGGATATTTCCACCATCAGAACTCCTCCCAGAGGGAGAATGAAGATAAGGAACTATATAGGATCATTTTCCAGGCAGATAATAATATCGGCGATCCTTAAGGAAATTCAGAGAGATGGAGGCATTTACATAATTTACAATTCAGTAGCAAAGATATTCTCATTCAAGGAACTCCTGAACAAATGGCTGCCGGATATAAAAATAGCAGTAATACATGCTCAAATGAAAAATGAACAAATTGAAAGGAACCTGCTTGATTTCATCAACGGGAAATATTCGGTATTGTTATCAACAACTATTATCGAAAACGGGATAGATATATCTAAAGTTAATACACTTATAGTAATCGATGCAGAGAAATTTGGCCTGACCCAGTTATATCAGCTGAGAGGGCGTATCGGAAGGGGTGAGCAGCAGGCATATGCATATTTTCTGACTGGCAGTGAAGTTATCACTGAAAAAGCGAGGTTAAGGCTTGAGGGGATAAGGGATCACTCTGATGTGGGATCAGGTTTTAAACTTGCTGAATACGATCTGAAATTGAGGGGAGCAGGATCTCTGCTTGGCAATAAGCAGCATGGACACATAGAGGCTCTCGGTTTTGACTACTACAATTCCATGTTAAAACAGGAAGTGGAAGATCTAAAAGGAGAAAAAGGGAAGGAGTGGAATGGAGAGGTAACGGTTCATTTCAGGTATTCTATTGAGAGTAACTATATATCAAGAAGTTCTGACAGAATAGATTTTTATTCAAAGATCATTAATGCAAAAGATCTTAATGAGATCGAATTGCTCAATGATGATCTGGTAAGCAAATTTGGTGATTGGGGCGATGATATATCAAAGATATTCTATGTTGCAAAGGTAAAGCTTATCGCAGCTGAAGCCGGAACGATCAATGTATCAATCTTTTCAGATCATTTCATACTTGAATTTGAAAGTGTTGAGAAGACAGATAATATTTTAAATAAACTTATATTGAGCGATTTTGAGAAAGAAAGAAATGAGAAAAACTCAATTTCTTTCACTTACAATATTGAAAGTGAAATTCTTAATAATCTTTATAATATATTAAAAAATTGAATAAAGCCTTTAGGTAAAATAGTTTTATCTGATATAATTTTTAAATGAAAAAAATTCTGATTCTTTTTAACCCTTCTTCAGCCGGAGGCAGGGCCATAAAAAAAAAAAGAAGAATAGAAAAGAAATTTGAAAAGTGGAATATCCCATATGAACTCTATGTGACAGATTCAGAAAAAGATCTGAAAGATATGGCTTCAAAAGCTGCAGGGGAGAAGAGGGATATAGTTGCTGCCGGTGGAGATACAACTTTCACATTTGTTGCAGAGGAAATACTCCGGAGCAGTAATCATGATGATATAAACTTCGGAATGATCGGGACCGGTTCTATTAATGATATTGTCAGAGGAATTGGAATGGATGATGTTGACAACCTTTTAAAAGGTATTAAAAAGGGATTAACTCATAAAATTGATGTTGGGAAAGTCGAAACTCAACCAGATGGAAGGATGTATTATTTTCTCGGTTCACTGGGTATCGGACTCGGGACAACAGTTAATAAATTCGTCGAAAAATGGAAAGAAAAAGGAATAATGATCACAAAGATAAAGCCTGCAATGGAGATATCCGGATTCATAAAAGGTGTCAGGGGTTCATTTTCTGAAAATAAAGTACCGATAAAAGTAATAATCGAATGGGAAAACAGGAAGATTGAGAGGGATATTACTCTTCTTGTATTTCAGAACACACCCCTTTACTCACGTAATCTGAAACTTAGCCCGGATGCCTCTCCCTATGATAATATTATTGATTGTGCAATTGTTAATACAAAGTCACTTTCGAATACTCTTGGCCTTGCATTGTCTGTTATGAGGCATAA
>JAGLQR010000261.1 GCA_023136725.1 Candidatus Aminicenantota bacterium | reverse complement strand
GAGAACTTCATGACAAAATTCGTGCAACTTTAAGGCTTAAATACCTTTAAAATGTGTCATTTTTGAACTTTATGACACGTTTCGTGCAAAACTCTGCGCCATTTTTCGTGCAAATCCAAGAAAGAATCCACTAATAGAGCAGAGCATTATGACATTTTTCATGCTTACTTACATCAAGCATAACACCGGTAATTTCCTAAAATTCAACTGAGTGAATTGGTTTACATACTTGTATGTAATCCGAACCTAAGAATAGATATATTTATAAATTAACTGAATGAAGTTCCCAAACTTCATCTTCTTCTTTATCAACAAGGTAATAAAATTTTCCTTTTTGAATGTTTGAAAGGCTTGCTTTCGGGACATAGCAAGTTTTTATTATATTGCCATTCAAATCTAAAACTATTATTTCTGATTTCTCATTCATTTCCCTAAATGTTGTCACATAAATTTTATTGCTATCTCCATTTAAATCATTAATCTCGGGGAGATACTCTGGAAATATAAACTCCATCAGTTAAAGCAAACTTCATTTTTGGAAACAATTCAAGATCAACTTCTTTACTCTCTGGTTTGGAAAAAAATTTGGAATAAGGATTTTCTTCAGAATAAAGTTCTTTTATTAGATTCATCTTCTTGTCCAGAACTTTTACACTTATGATAGGATTCCCCCCTCCTTTTTCAGGATTGTATTCTTTTGTCTAAATTTTAAATTGAAAAATTGTTAGAATAATATCATTATATGTTTGCTACCTTAACGGGAGGCAAGTTATGACAAAAAGATCATTGAACTACAAGATCGATCCGAAAAAAAGAACCGGATCTCTTGAAGTCTACCTGGAATCACCTTTATTTAAAAAGTATGAGACAAAAGTCTCAGGAAAAAAGTATCTGTTCTTCCACAACCCGAAAAGATGTTTTACTGATTCCATCGGAAGTCCTGAACTTCCGAGAGAATTCATTCAGGTTGCAATACCTGACCGGGGTGCAAAATTTGAATTGAAGGTCAGGGATGTCAGATCAAAAAAAGAAAAAACCAAAATTCCTGTAATTCCGGTGGCGGAGAGAACAGAGGATGGAATATTTCATTCACCGGATAAGGACATCTATGGAAGAACAACACCTTTAAACAGCAAGTTAATCGAAATTATCGGTACCCGTACATCAGGCGGGATCAGGGTCCTGGACCTTGTCGTAAACTGGGTGAATTATACACCAAATATCACCCGGTTAGAAAGCGAATCTGTTGATCAAACAGGTGAGATGGAAATAGTAAATTCATTTAAATTTAATCTTGATTTCAAATTATCTAATCGATTTGAACTCGATTTTCCACGAACATTTGATCTTCCCGGGAAAGATTCCGCAGAACTTGATGATATACTCGGTCAGAGAGAATTAGAGGAACAATTGGAATCTCTATATGATCATACTTATTCTTTCGATTTTGATACAAATTTACCAACGATAGTTGGGGAGATATGGATCGGCCCGAAAACCTGTGGAGAGTATCTGATAATTATTGACGAAGAAAATTATTGTGCCATCAAAGAGTTAGTGAAGGAAAAAAGGAAAAAATACAGTGTAAAAATTGTCACGATCCAGCAGATAATGAACGATTTTGGTTGGCGTATAAATAGAATCGGAACAATCAGCATTAATTCAAGACTACCAAAACATGAAGCTATTTTATCTTTTATGATGAGTGCATATTATTGGGAAGAAAAACCAAAACATTTATTACTTGTAGGGGACCATGATGTGATCCCCGGATACCTGATGCATATTAATTTTTGGAACCAGAATATTCGATCTGACCAGAGATATACATCATTAGGGGACAATGACTGGGAATCATGGTGTACATTCGGTAGGATATGTACAAATGATTATAATAAGATCGAAGAGATCTGCAGCCATATTTTAAATTATAAAAATCTTCCCCAGGGAAGCTGGACAAGGAAGGTCATAATGACAGGATTTGTACCGAGGACTCCGATCCGTTATGACTTTGATGATCAGGATAACAGATCCATTGTTGTTGCACCCCTATATCCTGACTGGGCAGAAGATGATGAAAAACAGGCAAGAGGATTGAGCGATCTTCAGGATCCTGATCCCGGTCAGGCTACCAGCTGGCATGATACGAACCAGACAAATCATTATAACGTGGTCCGTCACTATATGTGGAGAGAGTGCAATAAGTATTACCAGGAAACCGATTGTCCAGTTCATGGGCGGACTCATGACAACAATCCTCTTTTAAATGTTGATTTCTGGGGTTTAAGGACTTCCTCAAGGCAATCATTGATAGATGAAATAAATGATGGCGCTGTAATTGTCAGATACAACGGGCATGGAACTGACAGAAAGTGGGCCAACATTGGCCACAAGCATTGTGACTGGGGCCTGAATAACAATAACAATTATGCCTGCCTGAACCAGTTGAGTCCCGCTGATGCATTGGGATTTAATAAAAGCTGTATTGATCTATTGAATACACAAAATAAACCGCCATTTATAATATCTAGCGCTTGCAACACAGGTGGGATATATGATCCTTCCCACCCATATGAAGTCACCTTCTCAGAAAAATGGCAACGAGATCTTAAAGCAATTGCTGTTTATGCTGCAGATGTAAATGCCGCTTCATATTTTGCTGATCGAATCAATACCTATATTTTTGAGGCTATAGTAAAGGATAACAACAAAAAGATCGGAGAAGCTGTAGTTTGTGCTAATCGGAAGATCCTTAATGATCATCCAATAGGTAAAGTCAAAGACTCGATCCGAATGTTCAGGATATTTGGAGATCCTGATACTGAGTTATTATTCTAAATCAGTAAACATCCTGTTAATTATTTGATCTCCTGGACGAAAAGTTCCCACTCTTCCTCATCTTCATTTTCCTTAATATAATAGATCTTATCATTATGAATTGTTTCAAGCTTTATACCAAGCAACAGAGCCATTATCCATTCTTTTGCGGAAGGTTCAATAAATGCTGTTTTCAGCACATTACCTTTCAGATCCATAACAATGGTCTCAACTTTATTGTTCTCTGTCCTGAAAGTGGATATATATATCTTGTTGTTATCGATCTCCATGGATTTGATCGGAGGACGATGTGAGGGGAAATCATACTTGAAGTTTCTAC
>JAGLQR010000260.1 GCA_023136725.1 Candidatus Aminicenantota bacterium | reverse complement strand
CTTCTTCAAGAAGCTGGTCCCTGAACAGCTTGGGAGGACCGGTGTACTCCTCTAAATTTTTATCTGTGATCTTGAAAAGCTTCTTTGTTCCTGTGGCAACTTTGTGAGCCACTTTACGACAGACAGAACCTATCTCTCTTTCAAGATTTCTCACACCGGCTTCCCTAGTATACAAACCTATGATATTTCTTATCGCTCCTGTTGAAAATGATATCAGCTTTTTTGACAGTCCATTGGATTTTATCTGTCTGGGAATCAGATGCTTCTTGGCTATCTCAATCTTTTCCTCTTCTGTATAACCGTGAATGTTTATTATCTCCATCCTGTCCCTGAAAGCTGGCTGGATCGGCTCAAGTAAATTTGCAGTAGTAATAAAGAGAACCTTTGACAAATCGAATGAAACTCCGAGATAATGGTCTGTAAAAGTATCATTCTGCTCCGGATCAAGGACCTCAAGTAGAGCTGAAGAAGGATCTCCCCTGAAATCAGACCCTATCTTATCAACTTCATCCATCATGAAAACAGGATTGTTCGAACCTGCTTTTTTTATCTCCTGGATTATCTTACCCGGGAGAGCACCTATGTAGGTTCGCCTGTGTCCTCTGATCTCTGCTTCATCATGGACTCCTCCGAGAGAAACCCTCACAAATTTTTTATTCAGAGCCCTTGCAATAGACCTGCCGAGAGATGTCTTCCCGACTCCCGGAGGACCGACAAAACAGAGGATGGGCCCTGTCGCTTTTGACGTCAGCTTCCGTACACTAAGATATTCCAATATTCTCTGTTTTACCTTATCAAGCCCATAGTGGTCGGCATCAAGTATCTCCTTTGCCCGAATCAGGTCCAGGTTGTCAGAAGTAGAGGATTCCCATGGGATATCAAGCATCCAGTCAAGGTAATTCCTTACTACAGTGCTTTCCGCAGACTCAGGATGCATCTTTTTCAATTTTTCTATATTCTTATTTATTTCCTTTTTTGCTTCTTTAGGTACTTTAATCTCACTTAATCTTGTTTTGTAATTATTGATCTCCCCTTCATTTTCATCATTCTCACCCAGCTCTTTCTTTATTGCAGCAAGCTGCTGTCTTAAAAAATATTCCCTCTGGTTCTTATCCATCTCGCCCTGGGCCTTTAGATTTATCTGATTCTGAATATTCAGCAGTTCAAGTTCATAATTCAGAAAATCATAAACTTTGCTTAATCTGGGGATTGACCTCTCCTCATTTAATATCTCCTGAGAGCTCTCAAGTTTCAGATCCAGATTAGATGCAATAATGTCAGCAAGCTTTCCGGGCTCCTTTATATTTTCAGCAATAACAAATATTTCATTAGGGATCTGCTTCCCGAGTTTTGCAGTCTGCTCGAACTTTTCCCTGACATTCTTTATTATTGCTTTATCCTTTATGGAAAGCCTTTTTGATTCTTTATCTTCAATAATATTGATCTTTGCTACACGAAGTTTACCATTATCATTGATTACCTTAACCTTTGCCCTGGAAATCCCCTGGGCAAGCACTCTCATTCTACCATCAGGCAGTTTCAACATCCTGACAATGAGTGCAACAGTCCCCATTTTATACATCTCATCCTCTTTGGGATTCTCAACAGTAGCATCCTTCTGAGTCAGCAGCAGTATCATCCTGTCCCCGTTAAGTGCATGGTCAATAGCCCGCTTGGATTTCACCCTCCCGACATACAGGGGCACTATCATATATGGGAAAACAACTATATCCCTTAAAACCAGAACCGGTATGTTCTCAGGAATATCGAGTCTATCTGCATCTTCCTTCTTTATATCTAATGCTTTGTTTTTTTTCTCTTCAGCCAATTTATCACCTCATTTAATCCTGACAGTTATTTTTTCTGTCACCTTCTTGAACACTTCGATTATCAGCACCCCATTTTCCATCACCGACCTTATATTTTCGGTATCAATCGGGACATCAATATGAATCCTCTTAAAAAAATCCCCAAACTTTCTTTCGAACAAATAATACTTGATACCCGTTTCCTGAAGCCATGATTGCTTTTTTATCCCCTTAACGATCAATTCCTTAGCATCTTCAAGGGTAATCGAAATATCTTCAATGATCACTCCGGCCAATTCCATCTCTATTACTATTGATTTATCAGTTTCAAAAATATTCGTACTTGGCTCCCAGTCTTTACTGGTACTGATGCCCGTAGGAAAACCTATCTCCTCATTCAGGTCAAAAAAAGGATAGTTTTTCTTAGCCATCTAATCCTCCTTTTTCAAAAGGCTGTGAAGCTCTGTCATGAACTCTTCAAGACTTCTGAAATCAAAATATACAGAAGCAAATCTTACATATGCAACTTTATCCAGAGATTTCAATTTGTCCATTATAAACTGTCCGATAGCTTTTGTAGATATCTCCTTTTCCATATCCGAGACCTTTTCCTCTACCTGAAGTGCGATCTGTTCGATCTGCTTTTTCGATATAGGCCTTTTCTCAACAGCCCTATATAATCCCTTCCTGACTTTGTCAAGATCAAATTCCTCTCTCCGGCCATCCTTTTTCTCAACCATTAGAGGGATCCCTTCAATTTTTTCATAAGTTGTGAACCGCTTCTCACATTTCAGGCATTCACGCCTTCTTCTTATATATTTTCCATCTTTGCTCTCTCTTGTTTCAACAACCTTATCTTCTATACTATTGCATTCAGGACATTTCATCTGTTTTTTCTCCCACCTTTTTTATCGAACTCATTTTCAACCCTTTTGAGGAAAATGATATAAACCCCGGGATAACTATTACCAGAATGATCAGGACATGGACAAGTAATGTATAAGCTGCAGCCTCATTAACATTCACAATACTCTGACCTGCCGAATTTTTATAAAGTTCAAGTAGTCCATGCTTTGATGCCGCATCAAGGCTCCCTGCCATTCCCGGAGTCGGTATTGCTGCCGACATAACAATCAGGCTGAAATATGGTACCGTGTCAAGTAAAGATATTGAAGATCCGAACTTAAAACCCTGCATCAGATACCAGTAGAACGGAACAAGGTAGACCCAGACGAGGATTGATGACAAAAGCAGTTTCAGTGAATCTGTAAATCCCAGTTTTAATTTAAGGCCTTTAATGAAGTCCAGAAAAAAAGCTGTCATTCTTTCTCGCGACTTCCCCGGTACTATTCTCAAAACAAATCTGAGTATTCTCT
>JAGLQR010000026.1 GCA_023136725.1 Candidatus Aminicenantota bacterium | reverse complement strand
GCAAAGATACAATTGAAAAGAGCATGGAGAAAGAGAAAAAAATCGAGGATAGCGGTGTTGATGTTAAGGTCCTGAATTCATTGATGTACCGTGTATGGAATTCCTGGAAGGATGGAAAGAGATCTCATATTTTCCTCGCGGATAAGACCGGGAAGACCGGGAAGGACCTGACCCCGGGAAATTTTGATACTCCCCCTCTTGATCTCGGAGGAAAGAAAGATTTCACATTTTCACCTGATGGGAAGGTATTTGCGTTTGTGAAGAATACGGATGAAATGGTGGCAATATCTACCAACAACGATATTTTTATAAAAAAATCAGGCTCAGACGAAGAAAAAAACATAACTGAGCAGAATCGTGGAAGTGATGTAAATCCTGTTTTTTCTCCGAAAGGAGAAAAGCTTGCATATGTGTCAATGAAGCGGGAGGGATTTGAAGCTGACAAGCATAATATAATCTTGTATGATCTTAAATCCGGCAAAAGGAATAACCTGACTTCCGGATTTAAATATAGTGTTAACGAGTTTATTTTTTCACCCGGCGGAAGCTATATTTATTTTACAGCTTCTGAAAGTATTTTTGTCCCGGTCTTCAGATTAAGGATAAGAGATAAAAGGGTGGATAAGATCGCGGGAAATATCTATGCTTCTGATCTCAATATCACTGCTAACGGTAAGTATCTGGTTTTTCTGAACCAGAGTGTTTCTTCTCCCAGGGATGTTTTCAAAGTAAGAATCCGGGGGAGGAAGATCTCCCGGGTGACAAGTTTTAACAAAGAAGTTTTTGAGGGAATTGAGATGAACCCTGTGGAAAGATTTGTTTTTACCGGTGCCGGGAATGAAAAAGTTGAAGGGCTGCTGATAAAACCCCCTTTCTTCGATCCTGAAAAGAAATATCCGATGGTTTTTCTGATCCACGGAGGACCTCAGGGAGCCTGGGGGGATGATTTCCACTACAGATGGAACATGAGTTTGTTTGCTTCTCCCGGTTATATAGTTGCTGCAATAAATTTTCACGGCAGCAGGGGTTATGGCCAGAATTTTACAGATGCTGTATCGAAAGACTGGGGCGGAGCTCCTTTCATTGACATGGTAAAAGGGCAGCAATACCTGATCGAAAACTATAAATTTATTGATGAAAATAAAATTGTTGCTGCAGGTGCTTCCTACGGTGGATTTATGATCAACTGGATCGCCGGTAATTATGATCAGTTTAAATATCCATTTAAATGCCTTGTATCTCACGACGGTATTTTTGATTCCAGAAGCATGTATTATTCAACTGAGGAACTCTGGTTTGAAGAGTGGGAATATGGTGGAACACCCTGGAACAGTGATCTATATGAAAAGTTCAACCCTGCAAGGTTTGTTGAAAAATTCAAAATCCCTATGTTGATAATCCATGGTGAAAAGGATTTCAGAGTTCCGGTATCTCAGGGGATCATGCTGTTTACAGCCCACCAGAGAAGAGGAATAAAATCGAAGATGTTGTATTTCCCCAATGAGGATCATTTTGTACAGAAACCCAAAAATGCTCAATTCTGGTGGAGTTCAGTCTTTAAATGGTTTGAAGAAAATATAAAATAAAGATCTCTGAATAATTCGTTTTTTACACAATAGAGTGATTTTATTTATTGTTTAAGAATAGAGAAATCTCTATCTGAAAAATCATTTAGAGATAATTCTTTTTGAGACCGGATTCGAATCCTGTATTTATTGCCTGATGGAGTTTCTGAAGGGATGGTCCAGATGAAAGATCCGGTATTTGAAGTTGATTCAGATATTGTTATAAATTTTATGCCGTTTTTATACAAGACCAGAATTACATTTTTGTCAGAATTGGCACTATCTTCATAGTTCCATTTGATCATAAATGTTTTTCCCGATATAAGTTCTTCACCTCCGTTTGGAGATATAAGTGTCAACGCAGGTTCAGCCGGTACAGAATTAGACAGGAGTATCAGAAGTGGTATCAGGAAAAATATATTTCTCTTCATATCTATATATACATAAATGATTGTTTCAATCTCAAAAAAAATTTTTTTTTGAAAAATGCCGGGAGGCGGAGTTGAACCACCGACGCACGGATTTTCAGTCCATCGCTCTACCGACTGAGCTATCCCGGCATTTTAAAAAATAATAACTGAAAATCGAATTTTAGTCAATAGCTTTTTTGTCTTGAGGGAGAATAAACTTCCGGATATAATTACTGATCAGTAAGCCGTTATTACCAAAAAACTAATATGCTATAATTAATCGGGGAATAAAATGAAATCTGAGAATAAACTTTTATTAAAATTAAGCTTATTAATTATCGTAACTTTTTTTCTTTCAAGTTGCGGGAAAAAAGAGGCCTGGAATGGAAATATCCTGATCATTACCCTGGATACCACCAGGGATGATCACATAGGTAGTTACGGTTACAAAAAGGGATCAACACCTAATATAGACCGTCTTGCAAATGAAGGGGTCCGGTTTGAAAACTGCTATTCTTCAATACCTTTAACACTCCCGTCACATTCAAACATATTCACAGGAAGGTATTCCATAGGGCATGGTGTCAGGAACAATGGCAGATATGTTCTCAACGATTCTGAAAGGACCCTGGCTGAATATCTTCAGGAAAAAGGCTTCAATACTTATGCAGTAATTGCATCTTTTGTCCTTCAATCAAAGTTCGGATTAAATCAGGGTTTCAATGTTTATGATGATGCAATTGATAATGAAGATCTTCATAAGAATTTTAAATCTGAGATAGATGCACGTGAAATATATAATAAATTTGATAACTGGTTTGAAAAAAACTCAGGGTCGAAATTCTTTGCCTGGATCCATTTTTATGATCCCCATACACCATATGTTCCGCACAATGATCAGATTGAGAAGAAGGAGAGGTCAGATCTGATTAAATTCTATGATGGAGAGATCACATATACTGATAAATATATAGGAATGATACTCGACAGGCTTGAAGAAGAAGATGTTGCGGACGACACTCTGATCGTTATTGTCGGTGATCATGGAGAAGCATTCGGAGAACACGAGGAATTTGCAAGCCATATGATATTCTGTTATGAAGCAAATCTAAGAGTACCTCTTATTTTTTATAACAAAAAACTTATTAACAAGAGCAGAGTGATAAGTGAACGGGTTGACACTATAGATGTTATGCCTACGATACTTGACCTGACCGGAATCCGGAAAGGTGAAGATATACAGGGTGAATCTCTTGAATATGCCCTGAGGGGTGGAAAACAGGGGAAGGACCATCTAATCTACATTGAGAGTATGTATGGAAAGGAAGAATTGAACTGGGCCCCTCTTAACGGGATCATTGACGGGGACTATAAATATATTTCTCTTCCTAAACCTGAATTGTACAACATAAAAAAAGATCCCCTTGAAAAAGACAACCTCTATAGAAAAAAGGGGCCGTTGATGAGAGAGATGGATGAAAAACTTAAGAAAGTTATATTGAAATATTCCGGGAGAGGTGATTCCAAAAGGGATCTGGGAAAGGAAGATCTTGAACACCTGAGATCACTCGGCTATATATCTTCATTCACCGGGAAAGGAAATAAGGTAGTTGACCCCAAAGATGGGATAATTTTAAATGTTAAATTAAAAAAAATATCATCAAAAATCAAAGAGGGGGCTCTTGATGAGATAGAGAAAGAACTCTTAGATATCAAGAGCACTGAGATCGGGAAGGAGAATTTTCTTGTATATGATTTCCTTTACAGGGTCTATATGAAAAAAAGGCAATTCAATAATATGATGAATATCCTGGAAGAAGCAATTGAGAAGCTGCCTAACTCTACGCCATTCAGGTTGAATTATATAACACGCTTATCAGAACTGAAAAGATACAATGACGTGATTACAAATTGTAATGAGCTAATCAAAGAGGATCCATTGTTTACCCGGGCTTTTATCATATTAGGTGAGACCTACGGGACACTTGGTGAAAACGATAAAGCTTATGAGAATTACAAAAAAGCATTGGAACTTGAACCCGAAAATATTTTTCTTCAGATCAAATATTCTGAAAAATTGCTCAAGGAACAAAAATATCAGGAAGTGTTGTCAATATACAATATTTTACTCCGCTTCGACGATGTCAAAAAGAATATTGATCTACTTTATAAAATAGCTCTATTCAACACCAAGTATGGTTCAATGGCAAAGAGCGGCGAACTTTTTGCAGAAATCATCAGGAAAAAACCCGAAGGGAAATACTTCTATTACTATGCAATGATCCTTGCAAAGCTTGGCGACAGGGTTAATGCTCTCAGTAATATGCAGATAGCATTATCACGATATTCCGGTGATTTGACAGAGGACCAGATCGCAACTGCAAGAAGAACTATTGAAGCCTGGAAATAGAAGAATAAGCTATTTACTAAGTTCCGGCGGATAGAATTCTATCTCAAAATATTTAGTCTCACCATCTTTTATCCAGAAATTGGTATTCTCCCACATTGTTTCTCTATAAGCGAGTGGATATACACTCAGGTTTATATTCATGTCATTCCCGCCACCCGGCCATGTTATTGTGAATTCTTCTTCCTCTCCGGGGCCGAGTTGAACTTGTGCATTTTCGACCTTAACTGAAGCTGTGAGATCACCTACATTTTTTACTATGACTGTAGCTTCCCCGTTATATTTGCATGCCGGAAGTACAATCAAAAATGTTATTGCTGTTATTACTAAGATCAATCTTTTCATTTTTACCTCTGAACTGTGATACGTATTTTATATTTGAAAAGTCATGAAATGTCAATGGTTAAGCAAAGATTCCTAAGTTGATTTTTTGGGATATAGTGGTATAATTTTTTATATAATATATAGAGCAGGAGGAGATATGAAGAAGATATTTATTGTTTTTCTAATATTCATAGTATCAACGGTTCTGATGTTTTCACAGGCTACATCAGGAAAAGTAAAGATGAGGGGAATTGTTTTAGATAAAGATACCGGTGAGCCTATTAAAGGTGTTAAAGTCAAGTTGTATTCAATAAAGGCCCAGTCTGGTCATAACATAACTCCGGTTACTGATTCTAAGGGGAAATGGAGATCCTTATATATGAGATACGGCAAATGGTATTTTGATTTTAGTAAAGTCGGATATGCTCCCAGAAAGATTGCTGTTGACTATGTATTTCAGAATGCTAAATATGTTTGTTTTTTTCAGGGTGATAAATATGAAGTACTCAAAATTGAGATGCAGAAGATACAGGGTCCTGCTCTTGAGCAGAGTATAATTAAAGAGATCGAGGAAGGTAATGCTCTTCTCGTTGGAAAACAAACAAAGAAAGCCATAAAAAGATTTGAGAAAATAATAGAAAAATATAAAGAAAGGGAAGGTATTGCCATTGTTAATCTATATATGGGAAATTGTTATTCAAAACTTGAAGAATATGAGAAGGCAATAGAATATTTTCAGAAAGCAATATTGAAATACCCTAAACATAAAGAATTGATTCTTTCGGTTGGTAATTCTTACTCCAACCTGAAGCAGACGGATAAGGCAATGGAATGGTTTAAAAAATTATCGGATGAAGATATTACCAATCCGGATACACTTTATAATATCGGGATCAATTTCTATAATGCTATGGATTATAACAGGGCAGTCGGTTATTTCAACCGTGCAGTGGAAATGAAAGAGAATTTCGGGGAAGCCTATTATCAGCTGGGGATGACCTATGTTGCTCTAAATAAAATAACTGAATCTGTAACTGCATTGAAGAAATTCATGGAGCTGGCTCCGGAATCACCGAACTTTACAACTGCTGATGAGATCGTAAAAGCATTTTCCAATCAATAATGAGAAAAGGTTTTACCCTACTCCTGATTGTAGTATTTTTTATCCTTATTGCCTGCGGTGGAGGAGGGGTTGTATCAGGTAGTAAAAAACCGGGTATAAAAAAGGGAGATTATAATGTCCTGCTCATTACGATCGATACTCTCCGTTTTGACAGACTCGGGATTTATTCTGATAAATATGTAAAGACTCCGAATATAGATAAACTGGCAGAGAAATCTTTCCGTTTTACCAGGGGTTTTGCTCATAATCCGGTAACTCTCCCATCTCACACCAACATAATCACAGGGACAACCCCTCTGTTTCACGGGATCAGTGATAATTCAGGATTTGCACTTGATGACAGATTTCTTACTATTGCCGAACATTTAAAGAGCAACAAGTATGAAACCGGAGCTTTTATCGGAGCTTTCCCACTTGATTCAAGATTCGGCCTCAATCAGGGATTTGATACTTATGATGACAATTACGGAACCCATAATGATCTTGAGCTTTTCTTCGTTGAGAGAAAAGCTGAAAAAGTTATTGAGCCTGCATTAAAATGGATCGAGAAAACAGAAGGGAAGTGGTTATGCTGGGTGCACCTTTTTGATCCGCATCAACCTTATCTTCCTCCCTCTCCTTATGATAGTGAATATTCCCATGATCTCTATTCAGGTGAAGTGGCGTATACCGATGCTTCTCTCGGAAGATTATTTGATCGCTTAAAAGCCACTGGAGAATATGAGAATACTATGATCATCTTTACTGCAGATCATGGTGAAGCTCTGGGTGAAAAAGGGGAAAAAACTCACTCCTATTTTGCTTATAACAATACAATTCATATCCCGTACATAATCAGGATTCCCGGTTCTTCAGGCGGAGAAATAAATGAAAATGTTGCTCATATTGATATTTTCCCGACTATATGTGATGTTCTCAATATTGACATACCTGATCATATTCAAGGTGATAGCCTTGCAGGAGTTATGAGTGGCGAGGATATAAAGGATAAATACATTTATTTTGAATCGCTTACTCCATATCTTAATAGAGACTGGGCCCCCTTAAGGGGTTTTATTCGGGGAAATGATAAATTTATTGATCAGCCTATAAGAGAATTTTACAATCTTTCCAATGATATGTCTGAAGAAAGGAACCTGATTGCGGAGAAGAATAGCGGGAATCTCAAATATGAACTAAATAAACTCATATCAGGTTTAAGCAATGAGGACAAATTGAAGAGAGCCGGGACTTTGGACCCTGAAGCTCAGAAAAAACTGAAAAGCCTCGGCTATTTTTCCGGAACAACAATAAAAAAGAAAAAAGTTTATACAGAAAAGGACGATCTGAAGACCCTTCTTCCTCTTCAGACCAAAATGCTTAATTCGCTGGCGCTTTATCAGAATGGAGACATTCAGGGTGCTATAAGGGATCTAAAAGAGATCATTATTGCAAGTCCTTCTTATACGATAATATATTCTCATCTTGCCAAGATATTCAAAGAGACAGGAGAAGCTGATCTCTCAGTAGCAATTCTGGAAAAAGGACTTGAGAAAAATCCGGGGGACCCATTTCTCCTTTCCAAGCTTGGTATATTCCTAGTTGAGAATGGAGAATACAAAAGAGCCGTAGATATCCTTGAGCAGAGTATAATCCTTATGAAGCATGATCCTGAAAGTTTTAATTATCTCGGAGTTGCTTATTACAGGAATGGAAACTTTGAGAAAGCTCTGAGTAATTACAAGAGATCACTTGAACTTGATAATAATTATGCCTCTGTCTATAACAATATCGGGTCACTATATCTTTCCCATTTTCAGAGTACAAAGGACAGCAGAAGTTATGAAAATGCAATGATCAATTTCAATAAAGCTATTGAGATCGATGACAGACTCTATTCGGCTTTGAATGGACGAGGTGCGGCCAGGTATTTTAATGGAGATTATTCCGGTGCCATATCAGATTGGAAAAAATCCATATCCGCAAAACCGGATTTCATTGATCCTTATTTCAGTGTTGGAATTGCATATCTTATGAAACTGGGTGATAAAAGATCAGCTTACGAGTATTTCAAATTGTGTAAGGACAAGTTTTATAATCGTCTGCCGGATACAGAAAAGTCTAGATTAGAAAGGCTGCTTCAACAGTCACTCAACTGATATTTATTATATCAATGTAATGTATTAAAGAGATCAATAGTATTGAACCATTTTCTGAATTCTATATTGTGAACATAGTTTGTGATCATGTTCAATGCGAGTACCCTGTTTTTCCCTAAAAGGTAAGTGAATTCCCTCTCCTTCTTCTTAATACTCTTTAGAAGAGATTGTTCAAAATTTGCCCACATTTTTTTTACCTGCTTGATATTGTTTCTGTAATCATCATCAACTCTTTCTGATAATTTTGCATAGCTCCAATATGCATGCTTTTCATCATACCTGAAATAGTCGTCGTTTTTTTTCATGTGTGTTAAAAAAGCTGTTTCAGAATTTCCCCGGGTATATCCATTCGGGGTTGAGACAATTGAAGGATACCATGGGGAATATGAGTTTGAATCAGGCCTTCTGAATGCGATCCATACCAGAGTTGCAATCTCATCCGGCAGGTTTTGTCTCAGCTCGGCAACGATCGAATACCGGGTTGATCCGGTACATATGGTTCTATTCTGGGTGAAATTCGGTGATCCTGTTTTGTATCCGTTTGAAAGATCCTGAGCAGTACCTTCATAATGGTCTCGAAGAAGAGTGAAGATATCCTGTATCTTTATTTTTTTTGCCGGTTTAAATGAGAAAGAGAGATCCACTCCGGGTCTTACTTTTAATTTTGAAAGCAATGCAAATCCTCTCCAATGCCTTAATGTGTTTCTCTCGGAAATGAGGTTTTTCGGATCTGAATATGCTTTTCTGAAACTGAATTTTTCCCCGTCAGATTTGTTGTACCAACCCCTTTTCACAGCATAGTCTATAATATCCTTTGACCCCATATAATCATTTCTATCATTTAGATTGATCTCATCTATCGTATAATAGTTTGGGATAATTGCAACACTGTCATCAGGAATTCTCTTTGCCGCCCAGTGTTTACCCTTGACAATATGCATTAACCACCCTTCTCTTGCGTCAGCAAAAGCATACGTCCTTCCAGAGGAATAATACCCGTATTTTTCAACCAGCTGACCGGCGATCTCAACTGCTTCCCTGGCATTTTCTGCCTGTTCGGCGACGATCCTCCTCAGAGCCATTCCGATACCCCCATCGACAAGAGAAGGGTTATCCTCTCTGGACAGACAGGCATTCGATACAATCACAACTCCCTTTTCATTTATATATGAATCGGCAAATTCAGTTCCGGCGATCTCCAGCCAGAGGAATCCGTACCCTTTTGAAAGCCTTAAAAGTCGCCCGTTCTTTAATTTAATCGTTCTCCCATTTTCACCACTTTTTCCTATTTTATGTACATCTACAAAGAAATTTTTCCCCTTGTCATCTTCATTATGAGCGATCATTACCGATCCGGAAACAGTGGCATCTCTTCCTGCAATAATAGTATAACAATTGTCCCATCCTCTTAATGGGAAATAAAACAAGAAGATCAATATGATTAATATGCTTTTTTTCATATCTATTATATAGCACTAAATTTTTATTTTTTAAACTTTAGGTTTTCATTTTATGACCCTTTGATAGTACTTTGTTATATATAAAATTCTGCTGCATTCAATCACATGTGCAACTTTAGTTGCAAAGAGAGACATGATCAATAATCCATCAAAACTCAGATTTGTAGAGTGGATTTAGAGATTTTTGCCTGTTTTCATGATCTTAAACCCTGGCTGGTAAAATTTTGTCTCACCCGTCAGGATGATCAACAAGAATCGAAACGGGCAAAAAACCTAACAATATAGTAGTTAAACAACTTTTGCAACATTTTGGAATTCCTTATGCTTTTGTAATTGTATGAAATTAATAAATTGTGCAGGTGTTCCGAGAGGGCATCGGGAGGACAAAATGAAAAAAAGAACTCTTAGTACCTTAGTTGTAGTAATATTTTTATTCGGGATTTTCGGGAATTTCTCTTCCAGGCTTAATGCTACTTCAGAAAGTACTATTCGTACATATAATATTGTAGGCCAGGGTGTCGGAACACTTATAAGAGGATTGATTCAGGGAAAAGTGAAATCTGTAAAGAGTGCAGCAAAGATGCTTTTCTGGGGCTCTCTATCAGGTTATGGATTTTATGAATCAAAAAAAATGATAGGTGAAGGTTTAGTTACCAAAGGGATAATCCTTGCTAATATTTCTGCTTCTATTACTGAGAATACTGCAAGGGGAGATAATCCTTTTGCATATTTAGGATATACATTAGGGCCCGCAAGGATACAGGTCGCAACACCACTCGCAGGAAAAGACAAGACATTGTTTAATGTCCAGATTTCTCCGATGGATGCAATCGGATTTGCAATAGCTATGAGCAGAGCTGACAGTGTCAGTTTCAGGAACGGAATGATCTCATTTGAAGCAAATGAGGCATTTACAGGAAATGCACGTGGCTGGGCACTCGGTATATATCCTACCGTAGTGACTGGAGTTCCGGAGCATGTTTTTTATCATGAATCAATTCATGTTGTACAATATATTCAAACAATGTCAGTATCGCCACAGCCGCTGAACTGTCTTCTGGACAGGGGAATTGAAGGGAAAAAATTATTTAATATATCATTATTAAATTTTAATTTTGCAGCAATTCTTAATGGATTCACACTGAATGATAAGAATCCTAATGTTGAGATATGGAATGAGATAGAGGCTTATGCGCTTGCTAAGGAATAGGAGGAAAAATGGGAAACAAATTGATAGATATAGAATTAACAAAACCTGAAGCAACTATCCTGACTGTGAATAAGATAGCAAATGACCTTAACAATCATGCAAACTATATATTGATCAATTCCCAGGTAGTAATGGATATCTGGAATGATGCTTTAAAAATAATTAAACTCTATCAGAAAGCTAATCCTGATCTGAATATTTCATTACATGACCTGAGCTTTAAAGAAGTTGAGGAAATTGTCCCTATAATGCTTAATGCAAATGTTATCGGATCAGGAAGAGTTAGTGAAATTGCGAATCTGATAAAAAGTATCTCAAGTTACACAGATTATCTGGGAGATCCTGCTTAAGCGATGATATTCACACATATATGATTATAATAAAGATCTTTCCTGATCAAAAATATACGTGGAAGAAAGGCAGATCATTGATCTGTCTTTTTTCTTATTAATCTTTTATTTAGAGCCTGTCTTGAGATACCAAGAATTGAAGCTGCAATTCCCTGATTCCCCTTTGCCTGTTCCAGTGCTTTTTCGATAAGAAAGGTCTCTGCTTCCTTTAATGTAGGAAACTGATTGAAAAATCCACTTATATCTGTGCTATTAATATCTTCATCACTATCAATAAGATCAGTAGTCTCTCTTCCCTCTTCTATTACATCTTTGAAGGATTGAAGTGATAAGACACCGGATATATGTCTTGATACTGCATCATAAATGAATGCCTGCAGCTCTCTTATATTTCCGTTAAAATAATATGTTGATAGTAGGGTGATAAGTTCCGGTGGATAGG
>JAGLQR010000259.1 GCA_023136725.1 Candidatus Aminicenantota bacterium | reverse complement strand
AGGATTGTCTTCCTGTCGAATTGAATAAACTGATGAATATAGCTGTCAATATTCTCAGGAAAAAGCTTCTGTACCCTCCAGTTCACCAGATCATCCTTTTGTTTCTTACGGAAAGGTATCTTATCAAATGTCAGAAGATTAAATACAAAATGACCAGAATTAAGAATAATACCGGTATTTGTATTAATCAGATCATTTTTTAACTCGACAGGAAAAAATCTTTCACTCTTCTCTCTCTCGTATGAACTGATTTTTTCAGGAACACCTTTTTTGATTCTAAAAAGTTCAACTTTTTTATCTCCCAAGTATATAAACTGCTCGGGAGTCCTGTATTTAATAAATAATCTGTTTAATTCCATTCTCTTATAGTAACCCTGTTCAATTCTGAAAGAGAAGTGATCCCTTTCTTTAATTTTTCAAGCCCGTTTCTTCTAATCGGAACCATACCCTGCCCCATTGCCAGTTTTTTTATTTCAGATAATGGTTTTTTATCCAAGATCATTTCCTTGATCTCATCTGTAAGTTCAAGTACTTCACCTATCACTGTTCTGCCCTGATATCCGATGTTAGAACATTCAGGACAACCTTCTGCTCTGAATATCAAGGTATTCAATTCTTCTTTTTTAATTCTGTTCTCTTCAAGATCAGATTTTTTCAACCGGTAGGAGACCTTACATTCATTGCATAATTTCCGGACCAGTCTCTGAGCTATTATACAGTTCAAAGCAGAAATAAAACTGTATGTGTCGATTCCCATATGGATAAACCTGCCAAGAACATCAAAAACATTATTAGCATGAACTGTTGTGAAAACAAGGTGTCCTGTAAGTGCAGACTGAATGGCTATCTGAGCTGTATCCGGATCTCTGATCTCACCAACCATAATCTTGTCAGGATCATGACGGAGAATGGATCTCAGCCCCCGGGCAAATGTCAGCCCCTTTTTTTCATTAACCGGTATCTGTGTAATATCCTCGATCTGATATTCGACAGGGTCTTCGATCGTAATTATCTTGTCTTCAATATTTCTTATCTCATTAAGTGCTGCATAAAGAGTAGTAGTTTTTCCGCTCCCGGTTGGCCCGGTAACGAGAAACATCCCGTAAGGTTGCCTTATATAATAATTTATCTGGTTCATAAGAAGATCTGAGAAACCCAGCTCTTTCAACTTGAGCTCCTTTATGTTCTCTGTTATCATCTCCCTGTCAAGTATCCTGATGACTGCATTTTCGCCTTCAATTGCAGGCATGATTGATACTCTGAAGTCGATTGTTTTTTTCTCAACCTTCATCCTGAATCTTCCATCCTGAGGTACCCTTCTCTCAGCTATATCAAGTTCGGATATTACCTTGAGTCTTGTAATAAGGGGTAGATGAAATATTTTATCCAAAGGTTCCATGATCTGACTTAGAATTCCATCAATCCTGAATTTAATATTAACAAACCCCGGCTGAGCCTCAATATGGATATCTGATGCTTTTTTATTTATCGCAGTAAAAATAATATTGTTAAGGAGTTTAATTACCGAATCATCCTCTTCGGTTATCTTCTCTATGGAAAGAGATTCATCCTCGCTCTCCTCGATCTCTTTTTTAGCGAAAAACCCTTCGGTCCGGTCAGTCAGTATCTTGGTAAAAATGTTTCCCTTCTTTAGAACTTTTTCGATCTCATCTTTACTGCTTTTTAAAGGATTCACCCTCATCTGGACAAAATTCTCAATTATAGTGATCTTATCCAGATTGTCCGGATCGATCATAGCCACATCGATAGCATCCCCATCCGTTCCGACTGGAAAGATAAGGTTCTTTATCAGGAATTCTGCGGGGAATTTTTCAAGTAATTTATAGTCTATTTTTATCTTTTTCAGTTTTATATTTTCACTCATTTAATTATTTTATCAGCCTCCATAATACCTTCTACCGAATCAACAACATTAACAAGATTAAAGATCGGAAGATATATTGATATTAGCATAAAAGCAATAACAATTCCCAATATTACGATCATGATCGGTTCTATCAGTGAAATAAGCGAATTTATTTTTGTGTTGATAGAATTCTCATAATAATCCCCGTTCTTCTCCAATACTCCTATTAAATTTCCGGAAGATTCCCCTACTTCAACGATCTCAACCATAAGATTAGGAATAAATTTCACTTCCGCAAGTGCCTGGGATAAAAGCATTCCTTCTTTTATTTTTTCAGGAACTGTTTTTATTTTTTTTACAAAATACTTATTTGTGAAAGTTTTTACTGCGATCTCTGTAGATTCAGGAACAGGTATTCCGCCCTGAAGAAGTATAGAAAGCGTTCTGGAGAATACAGCCATGTTATTCTCTGAAATTATACTACCTATGAACGGAATTTTGATTTTCATAAGATCAAAGATAACAACATCAAATTTATTTTCAACATATTTCAGAATAAAATATAGAATAATTATAGTAATAATAATGAAGAGCAGATTACTCTGAATGAAGTTGGATATCTCTATCATTGTCTTTGTGATTCCCGGCAGTTCCGCATTAAATCCCCTGTAAAAATCTGAGAACTTCGGAATCGCAAAAACAAGGATAGTAAACATCATCAGGAACATGAAAACAAAAACTATTATAGGATAAGCAAGGCTTGAAAACACCCTTTTCCTTAGAGTTGATATCTTCTCCAGATATATATTAAATTTCTCAAGAAGTTCTTCCAGATTACCACTTTTTTCTCCGGCAAGAAGTGTCGCTCGATAAATATTTACGAAGGGAATTTTTTCGGAAGAGAATGCATCGGAAATCTGGATCCCGTTATTAATATCAGCCTCAACCTTCTTAAGTATCTCCTTGAAATTTCCCTTTTCAGTATTATTAATAATAATTCCAATAGATTTGATGAAAGAGATACCCGCTTTTAAGAGAGTACTTAGTTTCTGATTAAAAAGTAGAAATTCAGTATAACTTATTTTTGATGAAAACAGATCAATATATGTAATTCCTTTAAAAATATTTCTTCTGATTGAGACCAGCTTCTTATCCGAGTTCTCATAATTCTTCCTCAACTCATTCCTGGAGTCTGAAAAAATGGTGCGTTTCAGTATAAGGCCTTTCTCATCCATGAACTTACAATTGTAAAATGGCATTATAAATGATCTTTGCCCGGAAAATATGCTTTGAGTATATCCGGTATTCGAACCCTCCCGTCATTTTCCTGGAAGT
>JAGLQR010000258.1 GCA_023136725.1 Candidatus Aminicenantota bacterium | reverse complement strand
CATCCTGACCTTTATGATGAACTTGAGGGTGACCGCCTGTCCCATGCATGCCCGTTTGCCCGGATAATGGAGGAAAAACTGGCTGCCAGGCTTGTCCAGGTAGGAATCAGGACCATAAACACCCATCAGAGAGAACAGGCGGAAAAATTTGGAGTGGAGACCATTGCTATGAAGGAATTTTCTGTGTCAGATGTTCCGGATTTTTCAAATCCGGTATATATATCGGTCGATCTTGACGGGATCGACCCTGCGTTTGCTCCCGGAGTGTCACATCATGAACCCGGGGGGCTCTCCTCAAGGCAGGTTGTTGATATTATCGGTAATATTAATGTCCCTGTTATCGGTGGAGATATTGTAGAGTATAATCCGGGAAGAGATGTCAGTGGAATAACTTCGGCTCTCGCAGCGAAGCTTGTCAAAGAGATACTTTCAAAGATGGTAGCAAATATATGAAGTTAATAAATTCAGAACCGGAGGGATTATGACTGAAGATAAATTTACAATTGAGGCGGAGGACGGGAAGAGAATCTTTGTTTACAGATGGTTGCCTGCTGAGAAGAAAAAGTTAAAATGTATTGTTCAAATATCGCATGGAATGGCGGAACATGCAGAAAGATATAAAGGATTTGCAGAATATCTAAATGAGAAAGGGATAGGAGTATATGCAAATGATCACAGAGGTCACGGTAAAACGGCCGGTGCGATTGAGGATGTAGGCTATTTTGATGATCATTCAGGTTGGGATCTTGTTGTAAATGATATGTTTATACTCACGGAAAAAATAAAGAATGAAAATCCCGGGATACCGGTATTCATGTTCGGGCATAGTATGGGATCATTTCTTTCCCGGGATTATATTGCACGGCCCGAAAGTGAAGTTAGTGGCGTTATCTTAAGTGGTACTGCGGGAGATCCGGGGATTCTGGGGAATGTTGGAATCATGATCGCAAAATTATCCTGCAGGATTAAAGGGGCGAAAAAGCCGGATAAATTACTTGATAAGCTCTCATTCGGATCTTTTAATAATGGGATTAAGCAGCCCAGAACAAAATTCGACTGGTTAAGTCGTGATGATAAAGTTGTGGATAAATATATTGCAGATGATTATTGCGGCGGAATATTCTCTTCAGGATTCTTTCTGGATCTTTTTCAGGGGATAAAAAAAATAAATAAAAAAGATAATATAAGAAATATCCCGGTTGAACTACCTGTCTACTTTATCTCAGGGGAGAAAGATCCTGTAGGAGATAATTCAAAAGGTGTCGTCAAGGTTATGAAATCATTCACTAAAGCCGGTGTTAAAGATATTGAATATAAGTTTTATGAGAACGGAAGGCATGAGATGCTGAATGAATTGAATAAAGATGAGGTGTATTCAGATATTTTTAATTGGATAGAGTCAAAACTATAAGATCTGAAACATGCCTGAAGAGAACAAATGCCCCTTGTGTAGTTCAGTACAAAGGGTTTCATATTTCTCAGACAGGAATAAAGAGTTTTTCCGGTGTGAAGATTGCGGGCTTGTTTCGGTACCGGAGAGATTTCACTTGTCAGGAGAAGAAGAGATGTCCAGGTACGATCTTCATGAAAACACTATTGATAATAAGGGGTATCTTAACTTTCTTGACAGATTTTATAAAGTTATCAGTAATATTGTAAACAAAGGAAGCATAGGCCTTGATTTTGGATCGGGGCCGGAACCTGTCCTTGCGGGATTGTTCACAGAGAGAGGCTATAATATTTCAGTTTATGATGTTTATTATGCACCCGACAAGTCTGTATTAAAAAAAAAATATGATTTTATAACTATTGTAGAAGTTTTGGAGCATCTGAAAAATCCCGAAAAAGAATTGAGGATGTTGTGGGAATGTTTGAATCCGGGCGGAGTAATCGGGATCATGACAAAATTTCTCCCTGTCAAAAAGGGCGAATTTTCTTCATGGAGTTATAAGAACGATCCAACCCATATTTGTTTTTACTCGGAATCGGTTTTTAAATGGGTCTCAAAGCAGTTTAATTCGAAATTGGTATTCCCGGCAGATGATATAGTATTGATGTATAAAACAAAATGATATAATTAAAATGTGTTTTAAATTAGGCAATTGAGAATGAAACTAAAGCCATTATTTGTGATATTTTTTGTTCTGGCTTTACTATTCTTAAATTATGGATCAAATAAAATGATTATGAAAAATTATGTAAATGACGGATTTTCCTGGGTAATAAAAAACAAATTGAGCGGGATGCCTTTCCCCGGAGTTTTTGAGCCGGAGATTGATGATATAAAATTCCTTAAAGAAATGGGGATAACTCTCCTGGTCTCTCTTACACTTAATACTCCGAACCTGGATCTGATGAAAGATGAGAATATCCGGTCTCTTCACTATCCTGTAAAGGATTTCCATGCTCCCACTATTGAACAGCTGAATAAATTTTGTCTCAGAACGGATCAGGAGATGTTGGCGGGAGGAAGAGTGGCTGTACATTGTTATGCAGGAAAAGGGAGGACAGGTACTTTTCTTGCTGCATATCTTGTTTATAGGGGTTCAGACTCTGATAATGCGATAAAAAATATCAGGGATCTTCGACCCGGTTCGATCGAGACGGAAGAACAGGAAGATGCAGTCAGGGAGTTTTATAAATATTTATGGGAAAAATAAACAGTGGTTGAAGATTTCACAAAAAAAGTAGTTTCAATAATAAAAAGTATTCCAAAGGGGAAGGTTGTTACTTATGGACAGGTAGCTTTTATGGCCGGGAGGCCTACCGGAGCAAGACAGATATCATGGATACTTAATTCGATGTCCGAGAAAGAGGGTCTCCCCTGGCACAGGGTTATTAACAGTTCAGGTAAAATATCGCTTCCTGAAGGATCCGGATTTGAAGAACAAATGTACAGGTTGAAGAGTGAGGGGATCGAGTTTGACAAGAACAACAGGATTGACCTTAAAAAATATCTCTGGCAATGAAAAAAAACAAAAAGAGTGATGAGGATATTATGACACATAATGATTTACCTGAAAATGTTAAGCGTATTTTTGAAGAGAAAGTGGGTAAGATGAAGGATAAAGTTATGGTCCCTCCGCCTGTGTTTAAGGCAATGCAGGGTGAGTTCCTTTATTTTGATGAAAAGAATGCTACTCTTGAAAACAGGTTTCCGGTATTGAAAGAGCAATTAAATCCTTATGGAACCATGCAGGGGGGTATTATTGCAGCAGCAGTTGACAACACGA
>JAGLQR010000257.1 GCA_023136725.1 Candidatus Aminicenantota bacterium | reverse complement strand
AGGAGGCTTTTCTGTTTCTCAGATCTGACAATCCCATCTCATCCAGAACTTCCTCAATCTTCACTTCTTTTTTTTCTTTTCTATGTTCAAGCACAGCATAGATATTGTCAATTACAGACATGCCTCTGAAAACGGAGGGTTCCTGGGGAAGGAATCCTATTCCTGATCTTGCTCTCATGTAGACAGGGTACTTTGTAATATTGATATTATTAAGGAGTATTTCTCCGGATTCCGGCCTGTGAATTCCAAGGATCATATGGAAAGTCGTAGTCTTTCCTGCGCCATTCGGGCCCAGGAGGCCAATTACTTCTCCCGAACAAACTTTAATGGAAATGTTATTTACAACTCTCCTTTTCTTAAAAGACATACTCATTCCTTTCCCTTCGAGAGTTTTCATGTTTTTGTCACCCGTTTACAGCAAAATGAATTCTATCACTTCACTTTCCAGGTGTCAACAGGTTCTACGGCCGGGAAGTTAACGAAGAATATCGATCCCTCTCCCTCCTGACTTTCCAGCCAGATCTTCCCTTTATGCATTTCCACGATCTTTTTCACTATAGAGAGTCCTATACCGGTTGATGATTCACCTGCTGTGGGTTTGGAACTTAATCTGCGAAACTTTTCAAACATTTTATTTTTATCTTCATCGGAAAATCCACTTCCTTCATCCTTAACTGAGAGGACCACATTTTTCCCGAGTTTCTCTACAGATAAGATAATATTTCTGTTTAGTGGAGAATATTTGATTGCATTGCTCAGAAGATTTTCAATTACGATTTTTATCCTCTCTTTCTCACCTTTGATGAAGCAATCACTCCAGAATCGTGTTATTACGATCTGGTTTTTTTTCTTTGCAAATTCTGAATAGATCTCTACAACTAGTCGGGACAGTTCAGCTAGGTCTATGATCTCTTCATTTGAAATAGTTACTTTGCCTTCTCTGATCACAGTGGTATTAAGCGTATTGTTTATGGTTTCCAGCATTCCCCTGGATGCTTCAAGTATAAGATGGGAGTTCTTTTTAATGTTTTCCGGGCAATCTTTTCTGAGGCTGATCAATTCTGAAAATCCGATTATTGCCTGAAGAGGGTTTTTAAGATCATGAGCAGCCATGCTTAACAGCTCACTTTTCTGCTCATTTGCTTCTGTCAGTCTCAGATTGGATGACCTGAGCTCCTTGGTCCGTTCGTTTACCTGAAGTTTCAGTTCTGATTCTCTTTTCCTTACGTTTTTTATCCTGCGGACATTAAAGTAGATTACGAGTGTCAGGAAAACTAAACCGATAAAAGAGTAAAATAGAGTTGAAGTGTAAAAGAGGGAACGGATCTTGAAATTAAAAAAAGCTCCGGTGTTATTCCAGACTCCGTCACTGTTTGAAGCAATAACTCTGAATCTGTATTCTCCGGCGGAAAGGTTTGTGTACGATACCCTCCGATTTCTTGTATTGTTTATTACTGACCAGTCCTTATCAAATCCCTCCATTTTTACTTTGAAACTGATCCGCTCAGGAACCAGGAAACTTAATGCTGTAAAACTGAAATCAATCTTTTTTGTCTTTCCCGGGAAAACAGCTGTTCCATTTTCCATTATATATGGGTGATCCCCCTCAATATTCTCCATATAAACCGGAGGCGGGGATAAGTTATTTAATTTTTTCGAAGGATCAAATACTGATATTCCCTTTGTAGTAGGGATATATATTTTACCAGTGATCGATTTCCATCCGGCAGGTTGTACTCCGCCCCTGCATTCATCACTATTGAGTCCATCTTTGGAATTAAGCAATTGATATGGGAAATTTTCCAATTCTCCTTTCAAATATTTTCCCATATCCGATCCCTTTATATTGAATAATCCAATACTTGAGGTTAACCAGAAGTCGTTGTTTTCAGAAATAAATATATTATATATCGTGTCTGTGAACATGGGAGCGTTATCTGATATCGGGATTATTTTTCCTTTATGGATTCTATTTACTCCTCCTCCGGTGCCAAGCCATATGTTCCCGTTTTTATCTCCGGTAATAGAAAAGATGAATTCGTTGGAAAGTCCGGAATCAGAGTTGTAATTAGTAAATTTTCCGTTGCTGAAACGATCGACTCCGCCTCCGTAAGTTCCAATCCAGACATGCTCTTCCTTGTCTTCATATATGGAATGAATAAAGTTATTTGAAAGTCCATTTTCTGTAGAATAAACCTTTGACTTCCCTTCTGAAAAATGGACTACTCCACCTCCGGAAGTGCCTGCCCATATAGATCCGTAGTTTCCTCTGTAAAGGACATTTATTATGTTATTAGGGAGTCTGTTTCTATCGTTTATAACTGATTTGACAGACTGGGTTGATCTTTCAAGAATGTTGATCCCTTTACTCGTGCCGACCCATATTCCTCCCTCAAAATCTTCAGTAATTGAATAAATAAAATTACTGCTAAGCCCCTGTGAGGAAGTTAATATTCTGATCAGGCCATCGCTATCTGATCTTATATAATTCAGCCCCTGTCCGTCAGTTCCTATCCATATACCGCCTGCACTATCCTCAAAAACACATGTTACATTGTCTGCACTGAGTCCGTCTGCTAAAGAAAGAGAATCAAATTTTCCATCCATGAGACGGAAAAGGCCCTGAGTGTTTGTTCCTACCCATAAACTTCCCTCGTGGTCTTCAAAGAGAGATCTGATGATAATTTTTGACATGATGCTCTCTTCATTCCATTTTGAGACCTTTCCTTTAGTCATCCTGTTAAGGCCGTTAGCAGTACCGATCCAGATATTATTCTCACTATCCTCAAATAATGAAAATATGGTTTGCCCCGAAAGGAGAGTATTGCTCTTGTACGGGATAAAATTATTGTCAGTATAGTATGCAAGCCCCTTCCCGTTCGTACCTGCCCAGAGCCTTCCTTTGTGGTCGACCAGGAATGTCCTGATCGAAATGTCAGCCCGGGTTCTTTTAATTGTATAACTATTGATCTTGTCTCCGGAGATGGAAAAGATGCCATTTTTATATGTTCCGATCCAGATCCTTCCGTCAGGTGTTTCAGTCAACGCCAGGATGATCTTGTCTTTGAATTTACCATTGGGATCGAAGATTGAGAGATTACCGTTTTTATCTATTCTGGAAAGTCCTTTAAAAGTTCCTATCCATATAACTCCCCGTGAATCCTCTAAAAGGGAGAGGATAAAATTATCTTCCAGGCCATCTTCTTTAAGGAAGCATTCAATAATTCCATTTTT
>JAGLQR010000256.1 GCA_023136725.1 Candidatus Aminicenantota bacterium | reverse complement strand
TAACTCAAATTCCAAAAATAGCAAGGTAGAAATAATTAATATCATTTCCTCCGTCCCCCGGATATTTATTTATTTTCGGAAACGGTGAGTTTGTTTTTTGTGTATTCTCTGTTGCAGCGGGTGCACTTGTCGGTTTCCACTGATTCAGGGTCTTTTGAAAGACTCAATTTTTCCCCGCATCGGCACATCCATCCTGATATTTTTGCAGGGACACCAGTCACAAGTGCATGATCCGGAATATCTCTGGTTACAACTGCTCCGGCTCCGACAAACACATATTTCCCGATAGTATTACCGCAAACTATAGTTGAGTTTGCTCCTAATGAAGCGCCTCTTTTAACCAGTGTTTTTACATAGAATTCCTTCCCCCTCTGAGGGAATTCACATCTTGGATCCAGAATATTTGTGAATACCATTGAAGGGCCGCAGAACACATAATCCTCCAACTCAACCCCTTCATATATTGAAACATTGTTTTGTACTTTTATATAATTTCCGATAGTCACATTATTTCCTACATTTACATTCTGGCCGAAAACACAATTTTTCCCGACTTTTGTTCCGGACTGAATATGTGAAAAGTGCCAGACCTTTGTTCCCTCTCCTAATTCAACATTATCATCCACATAACTACTCTCATGAATAAAATATTTTTTCTCTTCCATTCTATTCTCCGTGATCGTCTTATTATTTAAGGAAGAATCCCGCTTTTTTCAGGATCCTCAATACCCTGACACCCTCTTTACCATCCGTTTTAGGTTCGCTTCTTTCCTGCAATACATTTTATAAAGTGTTTAAGCTCTTCTTCAAGTGGTTGAGTAGTATCAAAGTTAACTACTTCCTTTTCGGCTTTCTGAGCTACGGGAATATTCCCCTCTTCAAGTTTTATTGTATGGGGATAAAGAAAAAGTTTTTCTTTACTGACATCATCAAAGACAGCCATTTTTTCACTACCGACCACAACAAGTTTCTGTTCTTTGAATGGGTGAAGCCAGCTAACGAAAATATGGCTTTTTACACCCGAGTTGAATTCCAGTGTTGTCATGGTTGTATCATATATATTCTTGTTGACATAAGCCCCACCGAATGCAGTGATCTCTGCAGGTTCTTCTCCATCCATCAGCATCAGGATCAGCGAAATATCGTGAGGTGCAAAACTCCAGAGAACATTTTCCTCCGATCTCAATTTGCCGATGTTAAGTCTGTTTGAATAAATATATCTCAATTCACCCAGTTCACCGTCATCTATCAATTTTTTCAAACGGATAACAGCTGCATGAAATTGAAGAATATGGCCGACCATAAGGATCTGTCCTTTTTCCTCTGCAATTTTTACCAGCTCTTCACCATCTTCAACTTTCAGGGCTAATGGTTTTTCTACAAGGACATCCTTTCCAGAGAGGAGATATCTTTTTGCGAGTTCATAGTGAAGATGTGCAGGTGCTGCAATAACCACACCTTTTATCTCCGGATCTCCCAAAATATCTTTCTCGTCAGAAGTGAATTTCACATCCGGATGATCTGATCTTCTGAGGCTGATCATCTCCTCCGATAGTTCCAACACCGAATGGAGAACTCCTAGGTTCTTAAGATTCTTGAGATGATTTTTCCCCCAATTTCCTGCGCCGATAAGAGCAATGCTGGCTGTCATATTTTTCTCCTGTTAATCTGTAAATGGAATATTGATGAATAATTATAACAGAATTACAGTAAGTAATAAGTAATTTAGAGATTAAAAAATGATAATATTCTGGCACTTGATTTTTCCCTCCGTATTATAATGATATAATCCTAAATGGAGGAAACATGAGATCAATAATTTATAATAAATATGGCGGCCCGGAAGTTCTCGAGGTTGCAGATGTTGAAAAACCGGAACCGGATGCAAATAGTATTCTGGTCAGGGTTAAAGCATCATCGGTAAATCCTGTGGACTATAAGGTCAGGCGTGGAGATATGAAGATCATGAGCGGGAAAAAATTTCCTAAAGATGCCGGATCCGATTTCGCAGGTGTTATTGAAAAAGCAGGAGAAGCTGTTGCCGGTTATAAAAAAGGGGATGAGGTTTATGGGTTTTTAAATCCGATGAAAGGTGGAACATATTCAGACTATCTTATTGCTGATCCTGCCAATGTATCACTGAAGCCTGAAAGATTTTCATTCGAACAGGCTGCATCAATGCCGATAGCAGCACTTACCGCTCTTCAGGCATTAAATTATCTTGGTAACGTAAATGAGGGGACTACAGTTTTGATCAATGGAGCAACAGGTGGAGTAGGTTCATTTGCAGTACAGCTGGCAAAGACTCTGGGAGCTGAAGTCACAGGGATCTGCAGTGAAAATAATATGAAATTGTGTAAGGATCTCGGTGCAGATGAGGTTTTTAATTATGCAGAAGAAGAGTTAAATAAATCAGGCAGAAAATTTGATGTTTTCTTCGATGCTGCCGCCAAATCAACTTTCTCAAAAAGTAAAAAATTTATAAATAGCAGAGGTATATATATAACTACAATTCCCGGAATTGGTGTTATTATAAACAGGATATTTAATTTTCTTCCGTTTAAAAAGAAATCGAAATTCATTATGGTGAAATCTTCAGGAATCGACCTTGCCATCCTGACAGGTTTTGCCATGACCGACACGATGGAACCGGTAATCGCGAAATCATTCAAACTTGAAGATGTTGCAGATGCACAGGAATTAGCAGAAAGCGGAAAATTCAGAGGCAAGATAGTTATTAAAATTGATTGATTTGCAGAAATATTTAGTTTAATATTCAGCATCTGTCCGGAGGTGAAAATGATAAAAAAAATAGATCATATAGCAATTGCAGTAAGTGACCTTAACAAGGAGATAGAGGTATACAAAAATATCCCGGGATTTGAGTTCAGCGGAACAGAAGTAGTAGAGGAACAAAAAGTGACAGTTGCTTTTTTCAAAGTCGGGGACATTTTTATCGAACTTCTCGAACCACTCTCTGATGATTCGCCAATATCTAAATTTATAGAAAAGAGAGGGGGCGGTTTACACCATATTGCTTATGAAGTAGATGACATTAAGAAGGAGATCACTTCACTCGAAGAGAAAGGGATAAGGATGCTTGATAAGGAACCCAGGATCGGAGCACATAAAGCCAGGATCGCCTTTGCCCACCCTAAAGACTTTTCCGGAGTATTAACCGAATTAAAAGAAAAGGGGGAATGATCCCCATATGGTAAAACTTGCATTATTGTGGCATATGCATCAGCCAT
>JAGLQR010000255.1 GCA_023136725.1 Candidatus Aminicenantota bacterium | reverse complement strand
ATTTCCGGCCTCTTTTTTTTCAAATGCAGCAAGTATCTCATCAATGCTCTCTTCCTTTGCATCTCTGATAAATCCGCATGTGTTTATTATTACCCAGTCTGTTTCCTCATAAGGGGAGACCAGTTTTATGTTTTTTTTCTCAAGCATTCCTCCGAGCACTTCGGTGTCAACAATGTTCTTGAAGCAGCCGAGGCTTATGAAAGATGCCCGTATTTTATCATTTCTCATTGCCGCATTGTATCAGATAATTAAAATACGGGCAAACTGCAGTTATAGATTGACTTTACTGTTCTAAATTGTTAAATTTTAATTATGATCTGCAGTACTTGCAAATCCGATGTTTCAGATGACAGCCTTTATTGCGGTAATTGCGGTGTTAGTATGATCGGTTCCGATATGCAGATCACCAGGAATGATTTCGCACATAAGTTAAACAAAACTAAAATTCTTACTTATAAAAGTGGTGAAAGTTTCGGGGAAAGGTATAGCATGATTTCTGAACTGGGTAAGGGTGGAATGGGGCAGGTATTCAAAGCTCACGATAGTGTGCTTGATATCGATGTTGCTTTGAAAATGATCCGGCCTGAATTCCTTATGAACGAGAGGATGGTCTCCAGATTTAAACAGGAGATACTCCTTGCCCGTGAGATCACTCATGAGAATATAAGCAGGATCTATGATTTCGGTGAAGTAGACGGGACAAAATTTATTTCAATGGAATTCATAAGCGGCAGAACTCTGAAAGATATTGTCAGAACTGACGGCCCGATCGAAGTTGAAAAAGCGATCGAGATTTCAGAAGCAATATGCAGCGGACTTGAGGCCGCTCATAAAAAGCAGATCATTCACCGGGATCTTAAACCTCAGAATATAATGATAAATGATGAAGGGAATGTTTATATAACCGATTTCGGCCTTGCAAAATCGGTAAGAGAAGAGAATGTAAGTCATACCGGGCTTGTGATCGGAACACCCCAATACATTCCTCCTGAACTCTGGAAAGGAGAAGAAGCAGATAAGAGATCGGACATATATTCTCTCGGTATTATCATGTATGAAATGATTACCGGTGAGGAATTGTTCCAGTCTGATTCAGATTATGGCTACCTTCAGAAACATGTTAATGAGGAACCGGAATTTCCTGCATCAGTAAAAGACAAGATGCCGTCATTTTATAAAAATCTTATATTGAAATGTCTCTTTAAGGAAAGGGTGAACAGGTATCAGGATTGTTCAGGTATATGTCGTGACTTCAGGGACAGATTATATAGTAAAGGAACCTTTATAAGTGAGATCGAAAGATCAATAAAAAAAACAGGCCCATTGAAGATCGGCTTGTCACTCCTCCTGATATTGGTGATATCATTTATCGGAAGCCTTATTCTGGAGAAGGGCCCGCCATCTCAGAAAAACAGATCAGTCGCAATTTTATATTTCAAAAATTTCACGGGTATAAAGAAACTTGATCATTTCAGTTACTCTATTCCCGAACTTCTAATGACGGACCTGGGGCAATCAAAATATATCAAAGTTCTGCCTGAAGATAAGGTATCTAAAATCCTGCAGGAATTAAACTATCTGGGATCAGCTTTCATTGATGAAAAAATGTTCGAAGATCTGGGAAACAAGCCTGAAGTAAATTACCTTGTCCAGGGTAGCTTTATAAAGTCCGGCGGACAGCTTCGGATAGCTATTAAACTGAGAGATTCCGAAACCGGAGAAATACTAAGCAGTGATTTTGTCGACACTCCGATTGATAACATTTTCCCTGCAATTGACAGGCTTACAACCGGCTTGAAAAGGAGATTTAACCTGACTGAGAATGAGATATTTGCCGATATCGACAGTGAGATCGAAACGATAACAACTTCATCCCAAGTAGCGATGAATCATTTTATTACGGGAAAACGGTTATTCAACGAAAGAAAATTTGAGGAGAGCCTTGTTGAATATCGAAAAGCAGTGGATATTGATCCCGAGTTCGCAATGGCGTACAGGAATATGGCATGGTCATATGCTCATTTGAATGACTGGGATAATAGAAAAAAGTATTTTGAAAAAACAATACAATATGTAAATAAATTATCAATTAGAGAAAAACATCTTATCTATGGTGATTATTATGGTGAAGAGGAAATAACTTTCCAGAAATCAATTGATTCCTACAAAAAAATACTTGATATTTACCCTTATGATTATGAAGCTAATTTTCAGATCGGTGTTTTTTATAGAATATTTGATGAGTGGGATAACGGTATTGAATATTTATTAAAAGCATTAAATGAGGATAAATCCAGTATATATGCTCTTTCGGAACTTATTTGGTGTCTGAAAGGTAAGGGAGAATATAAGAAAGCTGAAAAATTAATAAAACAATACATTGAAAATAATAATGATAGTAATGTTGATAGAATTTTATATTTGTCATATCTACTTAAACTGGATCAGAATAAGTTTGAGCATGCTTCAGACATCGTTGATCAGAGAAATATATTAGCTGTGAAAGAGAATTCAGGGATCAGGTATAATGCAGGGGTAATAAACATTCTTCAGGGGGATTTTGATAAAGCCTCAAAGGTAGTAGAAAACCTGAAAAAGTCTGCAGATTTCCGGAATTATCCTGATATGCATTATATGAAGTACATCTATCTTTTTCAGGGCAAGTTCAAAGACTATGAGAGTCATTTGAAAAAAGAAATTTCAAAATCAATATTTATTGGCTGGATTAACCAAGGTAAAATTGAACTCATCTATTTTTATCTGGGATCAGGTTTTTATGAAAAAGCTACATTAGAGTTTGAGAAATATAAAAACAAATATGATAGAAACTATCCATCTGAAAAATTGATTTTCCTGTCACTAAGTATCCATAATGAACTGGGGAAAGGAAATCTGGAACTAAGTAAAAAATTAATTGATCAACTGGAACCTCTGGCCAAAAATTTAATTCAAAAAAAATTTGCAAACAGGATTTTATTTCAGGTGCTGGGGAAATATCATGAGAAAAAAGGGAATTTGAAACTGGCTGAAAAGTTTTATACAAATAGTTTCGAATATGTGAAAGGGAGACTTGATTATGAATATGCAACTCCCTATTTTTTCAATACAGCTCTTTTCTATTACAGACAGAATAATTATGAAAAAGCGGAAGAATTATTAAAATATATCCATGAGCTCTCATATGGAAAACTATTCAGGGGCGATCTTTTTGCGAAGAGTTTCTATTATCTCGGGAAGATCTATCAGAAAAAAGGGTC
>JAGLQR010000254.1 GCA_023136725.1 Candidatus Aminicenantota bacterium | reverse complement strand
CATAAGGGATCGATAACCTTTGAGAGCAGCAATTCCGGAACAATTGTAAATATCTTATTGCCGGTTAATGAGGATATAGAGGGTAGCGAAATTGGTTAAGCCGGGGAAACTATTTCAGGGTGATAAAGTGGGAATATTTCTCCCCTCGTCACCAATTAAACAGGAGTACAGGTTGAATGGGCTGGATGAGATAAGGGACATGGGATTCATTCCAGTTGAAGTTGATAATATCTCGGCAGATTCAGGTTATACAGGTAAGCCCGCCGATGAGATCATCCGGGATTTTGAAGAATTGATGGGGGATGATACTATCAAGGCACTCTGGGCCGCAAGAGGTGGATATGGTTCAAACCTGATCCTGGATAAGATAGATCATATTGCAGAGATGAAGCCCAGGATAATTATTGGTTCCTCCGACGTCAGCTTTCTTCTGTGGAGGGTAATGAGCCTCATGAATATGCCGGTTTTTTACGGGCCCATGGCCTATTCGGCAATTTCTGATAAGGGGTATGACAGAGAAAACCTGATCAGTGTTTTAAGCGGCAACTATACTGAACTGAAGGTCGGTGGGAAAGTATTGCGGGGAGGGAAGGCAGAAAACATTGTTACCGGTGGCTGCCTCTCAAACCTTGCATCATTGTGCGGAACAGGTTTTTTCCCGGAAACGAAAGACAGAATAATATTACTTGAAGATATTAATGAAAGGCCATTTCGCCTCGACAGGATGATCTGGCAGTTATCGGAGTCCGGAACTTTTTCCGGAATAAAGGGGATCATATTCGGAGAGTTCCCCGGATGCTTTAAAGATGAGAAAGAAAAATCGATGTTCTACTCTTCAATTTTAAAGTATTTTGAACAATTTGATTATCCGGTTTTGTACGATATGCCTTTCGGCCATTCATCTTTCACAAAAACACTTCCACTTGGAATAAAGATACAGATTGACACATCAGATTTTGAGGGGATCGGTATCAGTGAAAAAGGGGTGATCTGATGAAAGTTTTTCTAAGCGGAATTGCAGGAACCGGAATGAGCTCCCTTGCTGGGCTGTTTAAAGAGAAGGGGTTTGAAATCTATGGTTCAGATATTGCATTCTATCCACCTGTGGGTCCTATGCTGAAAAAAATGGGAGTGAGTATTTTCGAAGGTTTTTCTGAAAAAAATATTCCTGAAGATGTAGATCTCTGTGTGATCGGCAATATTATTTCGAGAGGAAATCCGGAAGCGGAATTTATTCTGAACAATAAAATTAAATATTATTCGATGGCAGAAGCACTTAAGATCTTTTTTATTAAGGATAGTGTTTCTATTGTTGCATCGGGGACACATGGAAAGACCACAATAAGTTCGTTTCTTGCATATTTATTTATAAAGGGCGGGGTCAGCCCCGGATATTTTATTGGCGGTAAACCTGTCGATATGAATTCCAGCTATTCTTCCGGTGACGGGAGCTGTTTTATTTCCGAGGGAGATGAATATGAGACATCATTTTTTGACAGGTCATCGAAATTCCTTAAATATTTCCCCGATATTCTTATCCTTTCCTCTCTCGAATATGATCACCTCGATTTTTTTAAGACTGAAAGAGAATATAAAAATGCATTCAGGAACCTTGTAAACCAGGTCCCCTCCAATGGTGTGATAATATCCAATTCTGACTTTACAATGAACAACGATGTCCTTAATGGGTGTATATCACCTGTTATTACTTACGGGTCGGAAAAAGCAGATTACCTGATAGAGGAAATAAAATCTGATTCAGAAGGATTCAGATTCAGCTTAAAGGTGAAAGGAGATAAATTGACATTTCTCACTCCTTTGCCGGGGAAATATAATATTCATAATCTTACCTCCGGAATTATTGCAGGCCTCCATATGGGCATCCCGGAACAAACGATCAGAGAAGCAGTAGCCGGGTTCAATGGTGTTGAAAGGAGGCTTAGAAAAATAGGGGTAAAAGGGGATTCAGTACTTTATGAGGATTTTGCCCATCATCCAACCTCTATCGTGGAAGTATTAACAAGCCTTAAGGAACTTTATCCGGACAGGAAACTGACTGCATTGTTCGAACCGGCAAGTTGGAGCCTTAAGAATAAATTCTTTGAGGATAAGCTTGCAGCCTCTCTTTCAGTTGCTGATGAGATCATGATAAGGATCCCTGAAAGGCTCGGTAAAATAAGGGAAGAGGAGAGGATCGATATAGGGAAACTTGTAAAAAAAATTAATAATAGCGGGAAAAATGGAATTGCAACAGAAAAAATATCTGACTTTGAAACTTTCCTGAATAATATTAGTCTTAAAGAGAGTAGGGTTATTGTCATACTCTCGAACGGAAGTTTTGGTTCTCTGCCGTCGAAGGCCCGAGAGTTGTTCCACTGAATGGCTTGATTGACTTTAACCCTTAGATAATATAAAATTTTGCAATGAAAAAAAGACTAATAATCATATTTCTCATATTACTTTTACCTCAGCTCACATTAATTTCAAAACAGAAGAAGTTCAAGATATCTTACAAAGAAAAGAGGAAAATATATAAACAACTTCCGTCAAGACACAAAAGATGGCTTAATATGGTTAACTACATTTCCGCTGATGAGGAGAGGAATGTTTTTTACATGTTGACCAATGAAAGGGACAGAGACCTTTTTGTTAAATCTTTCTGGACACAGAGGGATCCGTCACCGGGTACACCCCAGAATGAATACAGAACTGAAATTGCTGAAAGGTTCAGGTATGTTAGCAGAGAATTCAAAAAGGGTTCATCAAAACCGGGTTGGATGACCGATATGGGAAAATTCTATATGATCCTCGGCAAACCTTCATCAATTGACAGGTATGACAGTAAGCCGGGACTATATCCTGCTCAGGTCTGGTATTATTATGGGGATAAGAAGCTCAGGCTTCCTACTTTCTTCAATATTATGTTTTATAAGCCGAGAAATACTACAGAGTGGAAATTGTATAATCCTGCCCAGCAGGGGCCTCAGGAATTATTAATACAATGGGATCCCGTCGATCTTTCGGGCGATTCTTCGGAATATGTTCAAAAAATAAGAGAACTTGCAGCCGGCCTTGCTGAGCCTTCCATCTCAATGATCCCCAATGATTCGGATGCAGGACTATCAGGTTCACTCAGATCAAATATTATCCTTTCTAATATTTATGATTCACCGAAAAGGCATATTAATGCATCCTATGCAACTAATTTCATGGATTACAAAGGATTTGTTGATATCGATTCTTCAATTAACTATATTGAAAATTCAA
>JAGLQR010000253.1 GCA_023136725.1 Candidatus Aminicenantota bacterium | reverse complement strand
AGAATAATCTTCGGGAAATAACAAAGAAAACAGGCGGGAAACTTATTACAACTACAAACCTTGGTGATGCAATTGAGACAATAAGTGAAAGTCAGGATATCGTCTACATGATCACTTATGCCCCGGAGACCGAAACATTCAGAGGGAAACTGAATGTGAAGGTCGGAAATAAAGAGTACAAGGTTTTGTATGATGATAATGTCAGGGCGGGGTATCTCAAGGAATATCTGAAGAAGAGGGCAAAGAAACACAAAATTGTTGAAATAGACAAGATCAGTTTTGAAAAAAAACAACTAAGCATCAAATTAAAAAATTATAAAATTGACAGATCAGGGAATGAGAAAAAAGGAAAGATTAATATCAGGATAATTGTAAAAGACGGGAATAATGTGATCTTTAATAAGAATAAAATTGTTCTACCGGGCAAAAAAGAGATCAATGTTGAAATTGGCTTTGACTGGATCAATAAGGGGCAATACGATCTTCTGATAGACATTAAAGATCTCCTGACTGACAGATCGGCATTCGAATATTTAAAGATAGACGTTAAGTAAATTAATTTCTAATTATAAAGTTTGTACATATGGGGGCAGGCATGAAATATTTTACGAATTTTATTTTAGTGTTTTTATGTGTTGTGTTTCTTATTCCACAAGAAAATATAGTTGAGAAAGTTGATGTAGACTGGTGGGTCGTACCTTTGTTTGCTGTTGATAAGAAAGGGGAATCGGTGAATCATCTGACTGCAAATGATATTGAACTCTTTGTAAATAAGAAAAAGATATCAAATTTTATACTGTATAAACGACCATTCAATGTTTCAGAAGAAGAATTAAAAAGAGAAAAGATTACTGTAATCAAAAAAGAAAAGGTTGTTTTTCTGATATTTGATATTGCTTACACAACAAAAAGCAACATGGATAGATCCAAGGAGATTGCGGGAGACCTTATTAAAAAGAGTGATAGCTCAACTAAATTTGTCCTGATGATCCTGGATCCGTTTGCAGGACTTCAATATAAATATGGCCCTACCAATAAAAAGGAAGTATTAAATGAATTAATTGAAAAAGAAGTGACTATGCTTCCAAGGTCCAGGAATCCGTTTCTTGTGATTGGGATTGCCGGCAGTGCTCAGATTCGTGGAAAAAGAGCAAATAAATATTCAGGATCTGATATGAGGTTTTTTGCTGAAGAAATTGCAACAGGATTGAAGAACACTGACGGGAACTTCTTTTTCTCATTTGAAGCTCTATATTATGCGCTGAATCAGATAAGGGATAATAAATTTGTATATCTTTTCTCGGAAGGGCTCACTTATTTTGCCAGAAAGTCGGTCAGGCATGTCGAGGGTGAATATTTTAAAAATTTAAAAAAATCCGCTGAATATCTTGGGAAAAGCGGGGCAGTTATATTCGTTATTGATACAACCGGTTTTGGAGATGATGATATAGCTCTCCGTTCCGGTGAAGATTCACTGAAATATCTTGCTCAGGAATCCGGAGGGCAATATCTCAGAGGGGATCAGAAATCTCTCTCAAATAAATTGGAGAAAATGAACAGAGCTTATTATGAACTGGCTTTCTCCGATTCGAAATTATTCAAAGGCAAGATCAGAAGAATTGAAGTGAGGCCAAAAAGCGGGGATGTAAAAATCTTTTCCTTAAGAACTATGGAAAAAAGGAAAGATTATGATGAAATGGGTGTTATTGAAAAAGAACTACTGGCAATAAATCTTGTTGATAAAAATATATATTTCAAGTCACCTCTTATTGTTAAAAGCCTCAAGGTAAAAAAGTTAAAAATAATGGCGGACAAAAAAATTATGACGATTAATATTCCCGGTAAATTTAAGGAGAAAAAACTTGATGTTTTTAAATTGTGGGTGAATGAAGATATTAGTATTGATACGGTTGTTAAAAAGAGCAGTATCCTTATTACAGACAATACAATAAAAACAGATATAAAAAAGATCAATGGCGTTTTTGGGCAGGTGGTAATAATAGATGAGGTTGAAAACACTGCTTATGTTCAACAGGCAAATGATAAAGAAAATGAACATATAGTTTATTTAAAGAAATTCCGGAAAAAGTTTGAAAGTAAAAGATCATTAATGTCTGAAGCAGAAATAGCAAGATTAGATCAAATATTAGCTGGAGCAGCAGAATATTCTAAAAAACTTAAAGATTCGGTCTTTCATTATTTTTGTAAAGAAGAAATAGTGGAGATATTAAGTGAAACAAATTTAATACGTGAGAGAACTGAAAGTAAATACGATTATAAAACCGGAAGAATGACCAGTAAGAGAGTTCCCGGGGTGTTTGGGAATGTGTTGTTTAACAAGAAAAAAAGGTTAGTTAATGATTATCAATTGCTTCAAAATGGAGACAAGGTAGTTGAACAAAGAAAACCGATCGGGAAAAATGTTAAAGAAACTTCTGAACCGGGATTACAGCTGGAATCATTTATCTCCAGAAGAATAGTATTAACACCCGTATCCATATTATCCTGGATGAATCAGGGAAATTTTGACTTCAGGATTGCGGGGATACAGAAATATAGAGGAGTCGAGGTAGCTATTATTGAAGTGTTTCCTAAAAACCTGTCAGTTGCAAGATCGATATTTGGAAAGGTCTTCATCGATCTGAAGGATTATTCTGTTTTAAGAATGGAGATAAATCCGGGATCTATTGGGAGATTTGAAGAGCTGATAGACTTATCAAAACGGTTGGGAAGCGCTTTGGAATTAATGTGCAGTATTGATTTTGATAAAAAAAGGGATGGTGTTCGATTTCCGACAATGGTTAAAATTGTTGAGAAATACATAGGTGGAAATTATCTGACTCATGTCCTCAAAAGAAGTGTATGGCAACGATCCAGGGTGACATACAAATATACTGATTATAAATTCTTTGATGTGGATACAGAAGTTAAAATTAAAAACTAATTTTACGGGGGCGGGATGAAGAATATTTCAGTAATATTGCTACTTATTTTTTGTGTGTTTTCGGTTGGGTTATTCACTCAAGAGAAAGAGATCCGGGAAGATATGGTTGTAATCAATGTGGAAGTTCCGGTCAGGGTTATGCACAAAGGGAAGCCGGTTGACAATCTGAAGAAATCCGATTTCAAACTGTTTGAAAACGGAAAAGAACTTTCCATAAATGGATTTCATATTCTCAGAAAGAAGATCTCAAGTCAGAGTATTGAGCTGGATTCAGAGAGAAAACAATTCTATGAACCGAGGTTGTTTTCACTTGTTTTCAGTCTTGTCCAGTATAACAGGGATCTGGAGGATGGACTGATACATATTTTTG
>JAGLQR010000252.1 GCA_023136725.1 Candidatus Aminicenantota bacterium | reverse complement strand
TAATCGCTTTATCCGTTATCACGATGATACTTGTGACCCAATTCAATTCATTTGCAAAATCCTTAATAATTATGGCAAGTGTATTCTTCAGTACTATAGGTGTGTTCGGAGGAATTGCGACATTTAAAATGGATTTTATCATAATAATGACCGGGATCGGAATAATCTCACTTGCCGGTGTTGTTGTGAATAATGCCATTGTTCTGATCGATTATATAGATTATCTTAAGGCAAAAAAGAAAACTGAGCTTAAATTATCTGAAAACGAGATTTTACCTCTGGAAAATTCAATTGAATGCATTGTAGAAGCCGGGCAGACCAGATTAAGGCCTGTCCTTTTAACTGCAATAACGACTATCCTGGGACTGCTTCCAATGGCAATCGGACTTAACATAAATTTTAAAAATCTTGTAACAAAGTTTGATCCGCAAATATACTTTGGTGGTGATAATTCACTTTTTTGGGGCCCTATGGCATGGACAGTTATTTTCGGGCTGAGTTTTGCTACATTCCTTACTCTGATAGTTGTTCCGGTGATGTATCTTACCGGCAACAAGATCAAGCTCAATTTTCTGGAATGGAAGAATAAATAAAAGAAGTAAAATAATTAATTATTAATTTGTGAAATGACTATAGGTCTTATCATTGCAGCAATAATATCTCCCGCAATATTCTGGATATTCTATTTCAGATATAAAGACAGGTTCAGTCCTGAACCTGTTTCAATTATGGGCGGGGCATTTATGATCGGATTTGCTTCAGGTCACATTTATCTTAAATTTATCAGTTTTCTAAGTGGAGTCGGGATTCCGGCCGATCAATCTTATTTTATCTTCAATGGATCATTAGTGTCTCTTGTTTATCTTATTTTTGTTGTCGGGTTCTTTGAAGAATTATTCAAATTGTTCTCATTTATATTTATAGTGAAATGGTTCCGGAATTTTGATGAAAAGATTGACGGGATAATTTATTCCTCTATTGTTGCGCTTGGTTTTGCTGCATATGAAAATTTTATGTATCTGCCATATTTATCTGGAGCCGAGCTCATCGGCAGGGCAATTGCTTCTCCTCTGACCCATTCGGTTTTTGCCTCAATATGGGGCCATTATACGGGAATTTTAATACTTAATAAAAACAAAAATTATAAAAAAGTTCTGATTGTTTTCACAATATCATTTTTTCTGCATGGAATTTATGATTATCTTTCCCTGTCTTCTACTCTCAGAATATTATCTTCGCTGGTAATACTTCTGATATGGGTATGGAGGATCAGGGTTTTAGAAATTGAAACCAAACGATTAATGCCGGAGCTTTAGTTTAATCTAACACTATTAGTCCTTCCTTGAAAAGAGCAGAAGGATGTGGTAAAAATCTATGCATGGAAAGTTCAATTTTATTAATTTCTCAAGCATCTTCGAATCAATTTGGTAACTACTTCACCCTGATCTCACAGGCTTCGGTAGTTGTGAAGGGAGTGCTCCTTGTACTTGCACTTTTTTCAATAATTTCGTGGGCAATTGTAATCTTTAAATTATTAGAATACAAAACCGCTAAAAAAAAGTCAGGCCTGTTTCTTGAAATATTCAGAAAAACAAAATCTTTTTCAGAGATCCTTAAGTTTACTTCGATCTATAAAGAGAGCCCTCTTTCAGAAATATTCAAGTCAGGTTATAAAGAATTGTCAATGCAGTTCGGGCCTGAAAAGGAAATTAAAAATGTAAATCCGGAATCCCTGAGGAGAGCAATGTTCAATGTGTCTAATCTTCAGATAATGAGACTGGAAAGACTTAATGGATTCCTTGCTACTACTGCAGCAGTAACTCCATTCATAGGCCTTTTCGGGACGGTTTGGGGTATCATGTCATCATTTCATCAGATCGGTATTCAGATGAACGCAAACCTGGCAACAGTTGCACCAGGTATTGCTGAGGCTCTCATCGCTACGGCATTAGGACTATTTGCAGCCATTCCTGCAGTAATTTTCTATAATCTTCTTCTGAACAAGGTCAAAGTTATGATCGTTGACATGGAAAATTTTATAAATGAATTTATAAGTGTCAGTGAGCACATGAACTAAAATGAGAATAAGCTCAAGAACAAGAATTACAACAAATATGTCAGAGATCAACATAACTCCTCTAGTCGATGTTATGCTGGTTCTTCTGATAATTTTTATGGTCGCAGCTCCAATGATGCAGTCAGGTATTACTGTTAATCTTCCTACTGCTGAGACTAAATCAAATCCAAGTTCAGGAGGATTGGTTCTTACCGTAACAAAAGATAGATATATTTATATGGAAAATCAGAATATAAATATTTTCCTGCTCGAATCAAGATTAAAGAATTATTTTATGAGTAAAAAGAAGAAAATCGTTTTCCTCAAAGCAGATAAAGATGTTTCTTACGGATATATTATTAGCGTAATGGATGTAATAAAAAAGGCGGGTATCGAAACTGTAGGAATGATCGTTGATAAAAAAGATAAGTGATGAAATTCAGGTCAGCCATTATTACATCTCTTTTATTTCATCTGGCACTGGTACTTATTGCATTTTTCTACCCTGAAGAGACAGGTGTAAATGAAACAACTTATTATGTTGATCTTATTCATGTAGGAGGACCCCCTCCCGGTTCATCTAAAGATTCTGTTAAGAAGAGGAATGAAATAATTGAGAAGTCTGTAAGCATTAAAGATTTAAGAGTTAAAAAAGAAAAAAAGCCTGAACTATCCTATCCTGATAAAGCCTCAAAAAAGAGATCGCCAAAAAAGAAAAAAGATAATGACCTTGTTTCTGTTATAAAGAGAAAAAAGAGTATAACAAATATAGAGCAGGCCCCTGATACTTCTGAAAGCGATGAAGGCGGGTATGTGAAAACCGGGCTTTCAGGTTCAGGTTTAGGTACCGGAGGTCCTGGTGGAAGTTTCCCTTATTCATATTATGTCGAAACTTTAAAATCCAAGATCACATCAAACTGGTATAATCCTCTATCTTCATCTGGAAATTCAGGAAAATTTTTATCTGTTGTTTATTTCAGAATTTTCAGAAATGGAACGATAGGCAAAGTGAAGCTAATAAAGAAAAGTGGAAATAAATATTATGATCTGTCAACACTCAGGGTGATAAAGGAAGTTGTACCGTTTCCTCCGTTACCATCGGATTATCCGGAACTTTATCTGGGTGTTTATTTTGAATTTGAATGGGAGAGATAGAATGGAAAAATTTTTTAAAATAGTTCTTCTGACTATAATACTGATACTTGTATTAAGTTTCAATTCATTTAGCCAGCAAGAGATTAAAGTGAGGATAACTGAGGG
>JAGLQR010000251.1 GCA_023136725.1 Candidatus Aminicenantota bacterium | reverse complement strand
TGTTCGATCCTTCAAACATATCATTTATAAGAAAAGGGATATTCTCTTTAAATATATTATAGTCAAGACGGGCTATCTTCAGGTCAGGTTGTCCTTTTTGATATTTATTGATGATCGGAAAAATATCATCAAATGATTCTTTTATGATCTTCAGGTTTCCCCTGATGAAGGTGTTGGGATTATTTATCTCATGCGCAATGCCTGCAACGAGTTTTCCCAGAGAAGCCAGTTTGTTTGATTGCAGCATCTGATTCTCAAGTTCCTTTTTTTCAGTTACATTTCTGCACATAACAAGAATTTTTTCCACATACTCTTTTTGAGAGAAAATCGGATATACCCTGATAGAAAAATAGAGATTGTTGATCTTTTTTTCGAAATTTATACTCTTACCTGCATTAAAAACATTCATGATAGGACTTTTTGAATTCTGAAGTTCTGATTTACATAAACCCTCAAACTTTTGTTCAACATCACCAATATCCTTATTATTGCTCATGGACATTGTCCCATCCTTCTCTACAACATAGATTCTGTCTGTTATTGCTCCCAGCAGGGTTTCAAGTTCTTCCCTGTTCCTTGCGCATTCTTCGGTCAGTTCCAGAAGTTTAAGATTCTTTCTTTCAAGAATAAGTTTCTTCTTTTCAAGGTCCGCTCTGCTCTCAACTCTTTCAATTGTTTTGGAAAAACTGTCTGCTATCTCTTTTAGCAGTGCATACTCTTCTTTAAGGAATTTCTCATCACCGCTCAGAGATACTTTTATCAGACCCCTCTCATCCCCTTCAACAATGATCTTCTCTTCAATGGATGTCGACTGGTCATCACACTCTTTGTCACCATAGCTTTTCCTGTCGAGCTTAATCGTAACTGAGGTCAGATCAGGGAACTGGAATCCATTGCTCATTTGGTCTGCTGTATTCTCAAAAACTTCCTCAAGGGTTTTTGCAGCATTTATTTCATGGCTTATACTGTAGAGGCATTGAAGTTCTTTTACCCGTTCTTTGAGTTCGGATGAAATGATATTTGCATTAACTATCTCATCTTCGAAGGAGATGATTATATTCTTCTCTTTCTCATAATTGGCCGGAAAGATCACGATCTTTTTACCAAGACTTGTATGGAAAAAAGATTTTGTAGCTTTCTCATTCCTCACCAGATTTAGATTCTTCTCCAGGATTTCTTTCTCTTCGCTACCCGGAAAATCTAATAATATATCCACTCCGGTCCTGTCTTCTCCTTTATAGATAACATCCATGATAATGTCACCGATAAAAAGGATGATATTGTTTTTATCAACTATAATTATATTGTTGATGACTCCGAGGGCAAAGTTTTCTTTGTTAAGCATTACCATTTAAAATCTTTTTAAATTATTTCTTATCTTCGAGTTAAAATACTCCTCAGAGTATAACATTGAATGCTTTTTATGTTCAATCGTATCAATAATAGTCTCATACAAAACAATTCCCGGTTTGGAAATTTTCCAGCCGCTATTCCAGCAGAAATTATCCGCAGCATCCCGGTATAACCTGTTAACTTCCTTTATTTCATTGAATATATCATCTATAGAATCAAAATCAAATCCTGAAGATCCAAACCCGGAGGCAAGATTGGCTATCAGTTTCCAGTTCTCTATCCCATTCTCAGGGTCAAATATTTTTTTACTCTTCTGGATACGTGTATCAGAATTTGTGTATGAACCATCCTGTTCAAGGCTCGATGAAGCCGGAAGGATCACATCTGCTTCCCTTGATGTCTGATCAATAAACATCTGGTTAACAACAAGAAACTCAAATCCACTCAGCATCTTAAAGTTCTCTGTTTCATTAAAAGGATTTTCTCCGAAAATAAAGGCCGCTTTGATCTCCCCCATAGCAAGTTTTTTTGACAGGTCCAGAGGCTTGAAAATTCCTGACAGATCTAAACCCCATTGTTTTCCAAGATCAGATATTTCCCCTTTCTCACCATGTTTGATCTGGCCGGGCAGATATTGAGGTGACAACCCCATATCATAGACACCCATTGAGTTGGAATAATCACGTAGAACAATTATTCCATTGCCGGGAGAAAACACCCGCCCGGTAACGGCCTGAATATTCCCGATGGCTTTAAGGTCATTGGATGATTTCTCTAGCCTTGAATCGATATTATAGACAAATATTATTTTTTTACTCTGATCTGAGATCATATCGAGCAATTTTTCATACTTATCCAGGCTCACACCTGCCATACTGGTTACTTTTTCCCGGTTATATTCTGCGACAAGTTCCTTCAGTAATTCCAGATCGTTGCTTTCGATCCCGTCACCATTTCCGGGATATTTTTTCGTATTCAACAATTCTCTGATCACTCCGTTAAGCAATACAGTGTTTGTCCCTTTTCGTGAATCTATCCAGAGATCAGCAAACTTTGTCAATTTTATTTCAGCTGAATTTATCAGAATAAGTTCAGTACCCTTTTTCTTTGCGGCTTTGATCTTCTGTTCCACTATCAAATTCTCTGATGACAGTCCCGAATTTACAAGGACAACCACATCACTTTTCTCTATATCATTCAATATCGCCGTTGAAGCTGTTATTCCGAAAGAATCATCAAGGCTATGTTGTTCGATCCCGTGAAAAAGGTTAGAGAATGAGGCTATATTATTTGTTTTTAATCCCTTTCTTGCAAATTTCGATAACAGATATAACTCTTCATTTGACATTTTGGGAGAACCGAAAACTGCTACAGATTCAGGTCCGTACTTCTCAATTATCCTCTTCACTTCTTTAACAGAATGATCCAGAGCTTCTTCCCAACTTACACTTATCATTTCGTTATCCTTTTTAATCCGGGGATCCCTGATACGCTCATCAGACACAAGATATCTGTGTCCGAATTTCCCCTTACTGCAGAGATAACCTTCATTGTGTGAATTTATTATAGATTCGGTAGAATTTGAAACATAAAAAAGATCTTTATCGATAACTTTATAATTGATCCTGCATCCGACAGAGCAGAAGTTACATATAGATTCATGATCCTCTTTAGGCAGAGTCCCGAGAACCTTGAATGGATACTTTTCAGATATTGCACCTGTAGGGCATACATCTATACAATTCCCGCAGGAAATACAATTGGTCTCCATCAGATGCTTTTCCATTGCCGGTTTTACAACAGCCTGGAATCCCCTCTTTATAAATCCGAGCGCCGCAACCTCAAGGATCTCTGCACAGGTCCGGACACACTTCCCGCAATTTATACACTTGTTGGGATCGAGTGTGATAAAAGGGTGGTCATAATCAACTTTATATTTTCTCACCTCACCAACATAGTCATCTATATTGATCCCAT
>JAGLQR010000250.1 GCA_023136725.1 Candidatus Aminicenantota bacterium | reverse complement strand
ATAAGGGTCAGGATGTTATAAAAGAAGACAAGAAAAAATCTGAAAAATAATTTTTCAGGTTAAAGGAACTCTACATGGAGTTCCGACTCTTTTGTTTCAGTCTTTTGAATAACCTCTTCTGAATTTATTCTTTATACTTTCAATTATCCTGTTTTCTTTTTTTTTCTCTTTTGTATGTGAACCACACGATCCACCGCAATCACATTGCGGGCTGCAGTTTGTACAAAGCACCATGTTTTCATCTTTTTCTCTACCGCAAATATCACATATCATATTTACCTCCAAATGGTCGTTTCATGTTAAAAATTAACCATATTTTTCCAAATCGAAGTATTCTATTACATTCACTCCCAAATATCAAGAAAAAAACTAAAGTTGAAAAGCAGACGTATTTTACATAAAATGTTAGTGATTGAAATGGAGTAAGAGATGAACAATATAAAGACGGTAATTTTACTTGGTTTAATGACCGGTATATTCCTGTTCGTTGGCGGCATGGCCGGAGGGGAAGGCGGAATGCTTATAGCCTTTATCTTTGCAGCCGTGATGAATGTCGGAGCATACTGGTTCTCAGATAAAATTGTTTTAAAAGCATATAGAGCTGTAGAACTTCCTGAAGCGGATTTTCCGGATATTTACAGAATGGTCAGGCAACTTACTGAAAAAGCAAATATCCCAATGCCGAAGCTTTATTACCTGAATCAGGAATCACCTAATGCTTTTGCGACAGGAAGAAACCCGGAAAACTCTGCCATTGCATTATCAAAAGGGATGATTAACCTGATGAAGAGGGAAGAACTGGAAGGTGTGATCGCACACGAACTTACCCATATAATTAACAGGGACACTCTTATTTCAACTGTCGCTGCTACTATTTCCGGAGCTATTATGTTCCTTGCCTACCAGATGAGATGGTTTGCCATTCTCGGTGGTGGGAGAGATGATGATGACAATGGAGGTGTATTGGGCCTGATCCTGATGGCAATACTTGCACCGCTTGCTGCAACTATAATACAAATGGCCATCTCCAGATCACGGGAATACAAAGCAGATAGTGGAGGTGCACATCTTACCAACAATCCTGAAGGGCTTGCTTCCGGGCTGCAGAAATTAGGCCAGTTATCAAAAAGGATCCCGATGAAGGCAACTAAACAAACAGCACATATGTTTATAGTTAATCCTTTCTCGGGAAAAAGTCTCTTCAAATTGTTTTCAACTCACCCTCCGATCGAAGAGAGGGTAGCGAGATTAAGGGCGATGGCCTTATAGAAATAATTCTGAATTTTAAATTTAACCTGTCAGGAATTTCTTTCGTTTTATTAGTTCTTTAATGTTTTTTTCGACATTCAGATCTTTACCATCCGGAGTAACTTCGGAATAATAAAGTGCGGTTGAGAAAGTTCCGGGGGTTGGAGTGAATATTTGGACATCATCAGCTGCAAGTCCGATCGATCTGATCTTCTCTTTCATTATCCTGATATCTTCGAAGGTTTCCCCCGGATGACCGATGATGATGTAGGGGGCTAACTGGATCTTCCTTCTCATTTTATTGTTGATCTCATGGAATAATTCCGTGAATTTTTTTAGAGATCCGAAACCTGGCTTCCTCATTATATCCAGGACATGATCTTCTGTGTGTTCAGGAGCGATCCTTAAAAATCTGCCGGAGTGGTATTCAAGGATATCCTCAAGCAGTCCGGGATTTACGGTCAGATTATCATATCTTACTCCCGATCCGATAAAAACATTTTTGATGCCTTTTGTATTTCTCAAATCTCTTAAAAGCTCTCTGTAACTGTCCCCTTTTTTCAAAGATGAGCAGTGTGCTGTGAAAAGGCAGGAATTTTTCATGCAGCCTGAAACTACACAATCATATCCATACATCTCTGCTGATGGCCCGCCAACATCTGAGATAACCCCTTTCCACTCTTTGTGACGCATCAGCAGACGTGTTTCTTTAAATATAGATTCAGTAGATCTTGATATGATCTTCTTCCCTTCACTCTGGGTGATCGAACAAAATGAACAACCGCCTCCGCAGCCTCTGTGGGATGTAATGGAGAAAAGGTTCATTCTCAATGCCGGAGAGTATCCTCCGGGTCGGGAATGTGTTCTTGAGTAATCATATGAGTAAAACCGGTCAAGGTCATTTCCGGAATATGCTTCTGCCGGGAAACTTACAATGTACCTGTCCCCGTTCTTCTGACAGATTATTTTACCTGCCTTCAACCCTTTTTCTTTCAGGAGGTATGCTTCCAGCAGTTTTTTTTTATCACTGAGTATATCTTCAAGTGAGGGCAATTCCACTTTTCCCGATATACCTGAAACACTTTTAATGATCCTGGATGTTCCGTTTAATTCAAGATCAATTATCTTCTTTCCGTTTTTGAGATCATTCGCTATATTAATTATCTGCTTCTCACCGGGCCCCGTAATGATCAGGTCAGCTCTTGAATCGAAAAGGATTGACCGCCTGATCTTATCTTTTTGAAAATCGTAATGGGCAAATTGCCTCAGGGAGGCTTCTACACCTCCGATAATGATCGGGACATCTTTGAAACTTTCCTTTATCCTGTTGGTAAAAACTATTGTGGTGTTGTCAGGGCGGATCCTGTATTTTATGGAGGGGGGATAATTATCAAAAAATCCCCTTCCTGCCGTCTGGTATTGGTCCTCCACTCTCCGTTTCCTTGACGAAGTATAATTGAGAACTATCGAATCCACCGGCCCTGAAATTATAGCGAAAAAAAGATTGGGCCTGCCCAGAACTGTGAATGATTCTTTTTTCTGCCAGAATGGCTTTTCGATCACTCCAACTGAAAATCCCTCCGATTCCAGAGCCCTTTTCAATATCCCCTCGGGAAAGGATGGGTGATCCGAGAAAAGATAAGGAAGAACAAAAATCACATCATAACTTGGCATTGAATTCCTATTTTTTGTTTTCTAATTCAGTGATACGTTTTTCGAGTTCTTTTATTTTTTGTTTTAGGTTGGGGAGGTTTCTAATATGTATCTCTTCCAGGATCGCTGTTCTGTGTTCTTTTGCCGGATATCCGGAAACGACAATTCCGGGAGGGACATTTTTCGTAACACCTGCCTGACCCGCAACTCCGGCCCCGTCACCTACTTTAATGTGTTCAGCAAATCCTGCCTGGCCTCCCGCCTGCACACCTTTTCCAATCTTAACAGAACCTGCAATTCCTACCTGGCCTGCCAATACAGTATTCGATCCGATCTGCACATTATGTCCCACATGAACAAGGTTATCCAGTTTTACACCTGTATCGATCCTGGTTACTCCCATTACTGCTCTGTCTATACAGGTATTTGCCTGAAGCTCTACATTATCACCGATCTCAA
>JAGLQR010000025.1 GCA_023136725.1 Candidatus Aminicenantota bacterium | reverse complement strand
GACTTCAGAAGCATTGCCCCGCGTGAGTATCAACCTTCCGGGGACCTGGTTGATGAGTGCAAAAAGATCGCATCAACTTCCGACGGAAAGATAATGATCACCGATAATATTGAAGAAGGTGTCAAAGGAGTTGATTTCCTTTATACAGATGTCTGGGTCTCAATGGGAGAAGCTGATTCTGTCTGGGAGGAGAGGATCAATCTTCTCAAACCTTATCAGGTAAATAAAAAAGTTATGGATCTAACAGGAAATAGCAAAGTTAAATTTCTCCACTGTCTGCCGGCATTTCATAATAGAGATACAAAGATCGGTGAAGAAATATATAAAAAATTCGGACTTGAATCAATGGAAGTTTCTGAAGAAGTTTTCGAATCAGAGGCATCAATAGTTTTTGATGAAGCTGAGAACAGAATGCATACGATCAAGGCTGTCATGGTGGCAACTCTCGGTTAATATTCATATAAGTTTACCGAATCTCTTTGCATTTTCTCAATTAAATGAAATTTAAAGAGGACCTTGATAGTTATTTCACCTGGTTCAGGGATTATGTTTCCTCGTTTTATTGCAATGATATTAATATAAACAGGAACATAACAATAAAGGAAGATCATACTCTAAGAGTTGTTCAGAACATCAGAGAATTGGTCAGGTCAAATAATATTAGTGAAGAAATTTCCATATTATCAATTCTAACTGCATTGTTTCATGATATCGGAAGGTTTAAACAATTTACATTATATGGAACTTTCAGTGATAAAGATTCTGAGGATCATGCAGAACTCGGAGTCCGTGTTCTAAAAGAAACAAATGTCCTTAGTGCTCTTTCAGATAAAAGTGTTGATCTCATTTTGAATACAATCTTAGTTCATAATAAAAAAGACCTCTATTCGAAAAGTAAAGACCCGGATATGATACTCCTTTCTAAATTGATAAGGGATGCAGATAAACTTGATATACTTAAGATTCTCACCCGGGATTTTCATGATCCGGAACAATCCGTTAATCCGGCTCTCCAGCTCGATCTTCCCGATAATGATCACTATTCGGAATATGCAATAAGAAACTTCTTTAATTATAGGACCCTGAACAATAACAGGATCGAAAACCGTGCAGACTTTAAACTTTTATTGATCAGTTGGATATATGATCTGAATTTTGATCAGACTTTGCAAATGATCAAAAAAAGAAAATATATCGAGAGTTTGCTTTCGGTATTACCACAAAATGATATGCTGGAAAAGATAAAAATTCATACCTTAAATTATATTAAAACCATGGGTGACAGTTCCAGGGATTGAGAAAAAATGTTTGAAATCTTTTATTTGGACTTAAGTATTTTTATTGTCTTATTGAAAATCTCTTTCACTGATATTTCATTCATACATTTGTGGTCGATCGGGCACTCTCTATAAGAACATGGTGAGCATTCAACTGATTTATAAATAGTTTCAGTCAGATTGCCCGGCGGAGATGTCGTCTCTGGCGAAGTCGGACCGAACAACCCTATGGAAGGGACACCTGCGGCATCCGAAGCATGAAGTAATCCAGAATCATTTCCAATAAAAACATCACATTTAGAAATTACAGATATTGCCTCTCTTAGAGTATATTTCCCGGTGATTTTTATTAATTTAACAGACACTGAATCAGATATTTCATTTATTTTATTTTCATCATTCTCTGAACCGAACATTACAAAACGTAAATTCCTCATATCTCCTGACAATTCATTTATAAGATTGGCAAAATTAACTGCAGGCCACTCTTTTGAAGACCCGTATGCTGCTGCTGCTGAAATACCAATCAGTTTTTCCCCATCAACAAAATCATTCTCTTTTAATATCAATAATGCTTTTCTCTTTTCATCTTTGCTGAAGATCAGTATGTTTGAAAAGGAACCTTCAACAATACTGTCCAGATAAAGGCTGATAAGATCTAAATAACTTTTTATCTGATGAATGGCTTTACCGGAGAATTTTGTTTTCTTCTCCAACAACCATCCTCTCATATCCCGTTCATACCCGGTCAGATGTTTAACACCGGATAATCTGAGGGTCAAAGCGCTTTTAAAAGAGTTTGGGAAAAGTATCCCCTCTTTTATTTTATACTTCCGCAGCGTAATAACATTAAGAATAAAACTTTTTAATGAATTTCCGGAAGGAAGGGATAACACTTCATCTATCTCCGGAATACTCATGTAAATTGAACTTAAATGAGGTTTTGTAATGATATATATTTTCAGATCCGGCCTTAAAGCTTTTAATGCCCTAATAGCAGGCATAGACATAACGCAATCGCCAATCCAGTTCGGTGATACTAAAAAGATTTCCATTTTACGGAAAATTAATAAGGAAAATAATTATTCTTTTGTTTCAGTCTGGTCCGGATTTTTCATTTCTACTTCCTCCGGCTCTACGGTCTCTTCAGGGGCTACCTCAATTTTATTGTTTTCTTCTGTTAGTTCCAGATCCAATTCATTTTCATCTGCAGTTTCTTCTGCACTCTCTTCCTCTTCTTGAAATTCAGACGATTCTGCCAGATAAATGTTGACACTATCAAGCATTTCCATTGTTACCAATCCCCGGTTTACCTCATCAATGGCAATTGTCAAAGGGTTTTGTGCATCTATTTCAACCAGCGGTTTTGCCCCGTTAATAAGCTGTTTCGCTCTGCGCGCAACTATTATTGCTAATCTGAACTTGCTGTCAATATTATTTGCTAGATCCACGTTATCCTCCCTGAAAACGTTTTTATTATACAAGAAATCCCAGATTAGTCAATATGAAGCGTAGTTGTCTGTTAATATTCCGGATTGATTTTAATGACAGAAAAAGATAGGATTTATTTTAATGGATAGAAGATTCATTAATGGAGACCTTAATTGACATCTATACATATTTCCAGGATCGCGAAAGACCGGAACCATATATCGGACTTGAAAATGACAGAAACCGGCAAAACCATTATTACGGATTTCTCAGAGGCAGAATACATTTCCACCCGTTTAATTGATAATCAATATCATTTTAAAGGACTATCTTCTTCTATGATATATTCATTATCACTGATAGACGAAGCTCTGATTTATATTATCGATTCATATCTGAATAGTCGTGAAGATTCTCTTTCAGAAGAATGTTTTGACCATTTAAAGGAAAAGATCGGCAGGAAAGATTTTGCTAATTTTATTTCAGGATATTCAGAAACTTTTATTACGGGAGAAACAAAATCTTTAAAGAGTATACTGCTTTTAAAGGATTTGATCACACTTGGGATAGGTTATAATAATAAAGCATATATACCTTTCATGGATATTTTTTTCTCTTCAACAGATAGCCAGAATAATCTTATGTTTTCTGTTTCCAATGAGATCGAATCTTTTTTCAACAAGGCCCCCAGATTCGGTCCCGGCAGTATTAATCTCATCAAGTTTCTCAAACTCCCCTCAGAGAATTCCCCGGGATCAATTATGGGCCAACTTGTTTACATCATTGAAAACTGGGGAGATCTGATCGGAGATCTCAGGCTAAGGCTTTTGACCGGATTGGATCATTTGAAAGAGGAAAATAAAATTAGATTTTCTGGTAGAGAGAAAACTATACCTTACAATTTTTCTTCCAGTTATGATAATGATCTCGATAATTTTTCCAGAGATAAAGATTGGATGTCCTCACTCGTTCTCCTTGCGAAGAGTACTTATGTCTGGCTCGATCAATTATCAAGGTCTTACAATACGGAAATCAAAAGGCTTGATCAGATCCCTGATGAGGAACTTGAAAAAATTTCTTCAATGGGATTTACCGGATTATGGCTGATTGGAATTTGGGAGAGGAGCAGAGCATCAGCCGAAATAAAAAAAAGAACCGGAAATCCTGAGGCTATGTCTTCGGCATATTCGATCTTTGATTATAATATCTCACCCGATCTTGGTGGTGAGGAGGCTTTTCTTTCACTAAAAGAAAAAGCTATAAAAAGGGGCATCAGGCTTGCCGGCGATATGGTCCCGAATCATATGGGAATAGATTCAAAATGGGTCTGCAATAATCCGGATTGGTTCGTCTCAACTGAATCTCCGCCTTTCGGATCATATACATTTAACGGACCCGACCTTTCCAGTGATGAGAGATATTCAATAAATCTGGAAGATCACTATTATAATAAAAGTGATGCTTCAGTGGTATTTGAATTCATTAATAATTCAAATGGAGAAAAAAAATATATTTATCATGGGAATGACGGGACCTCAATGCCATGGAATGATACTGCTCAATTGAACTATCTGAGAGATGATGTTCGCCAGCACGTAATTGACACAATAATTGATATTGCAGATAAATTCAGCATTATCAGATTTGATGCAGCCATGATACTTACAAAAAAACACTTTCAGAGATTATGGTTCCCTGAACCGGGCCTTGGAGGAGATATCCCTTCAAGAGCCGGTAGAGGATTATCTACGGATAAGTTCAATAAACTTTTCCCGAAAGAGTTCTGGCAGGAAGTGGTCGAAAGGGTTGCTGAGAAGACTCCTGGAACTCTGTTACTGGCTGAGGCATTCTGGATGATGGAGCCCTATTTTGTAAGGACTCTGGGGATGCACAGAGTGTACAATAGTGCATTCATGAATTTTTTAAAATCAGAAGAGAACAACGGATTCAGAACTTCAATAAAGAATACAATCGAATTTAATCCTGAGATACTTAAGAGGTTTGCTAACTTCATGAATAATCCGGATGAGGATACTGCTGTGAGCCAGTTCGGTTCAGATGATAAATATTTTGGTGTATGCACCCTTCTATCGACATTGCCGGGATTGCCAATGTTTGGACACGGACAAATCGAAGGATTCAGAGAAAAATACGGCATGGAATACAGAAAAGCATATATGGATGAATCTCCTGACCCTGACCTTTTTGAGAGACATAAAAAAGAGATATTCCCACTTTTAAAACAGAGGGAAATTTTTTCACAATCGGAATATTTCAGATTATACGATTTTATTGACCGGAATGGAGATGTAAACGAGGATGTTATTGCATACTCCAATTCGTATAATGGAAAACACTCTGTAGTAGTATTTAACAATAAATATTCAAATTGTGCAGGGTTTATTAATATTTCCAGCCCTTTTGCTGAATTCAAACCTGACGGGACAAAAAATATTCATAAAACCGCGATAAGTGATTCACTCTGTATTCATCCCAATGAGAACAACTATGTCATTTTTTATGATAATGCAACTTCATTAACCTATATAAGAAAATCGACCGAGATATCTGATAAAGGTATGTATTTTGAACTTGGAGCATTTAAATATCATGTTTTTCTGGAGTTCAGTGTAATTGTGGATACCGGGGACTTCAAATACAAACGGCTTCATGAACACCTTAATGGTAAAGGGATAAATGATATTGAGAAATTATATGAGCAGGAAATAAATAACCCTGTTTCAAAACTTATTCGGGAAATGTTCCGGTATTTTAAAAACTTTGTGCTTAATGATCCGAAAGAAGTTGATAAACAAAAATTACTTCAATTCTGTAATAGTATATCTTTCAAAGTATCGGGTATAGAAAATTTTGATAAAAGAGCAGCTGAATGCAGGTCACAATTGATTTTAAAAATTGAAGGCCTGAATAACTTAAAAGAAGATATTCAACTACTAGCACAAAATAAAAACCTGAAAAATAACTTCCAGGATCCGGATAAACAAAGATATATGTTACCGGTACTACTACCTTCAATAATATTCGGAAATATCTCAAAACAGACAGATACCGACGCTGATCATTATAAACCTGAACATTTGTCCAGGTATTTTATTTGGGATATTCTGGAAGATATTCATATGAAGACCGGCATTTCCGAGTCTGACCCTTCGGATCTTGTTAAGATGATAAAACTTATATTGAAGTATTCAAAATTGTTTATCAAAATAAGCACCAAAAAAAATTATATTAATTACCTTGAAAAATTTTTTAATGATGAAGACATTCGATCTTTAACTGGAGTAAATATATTTGAAGAGAAGCAATGGTATCACAGCAGTAATTTCAAACTTATCTCCTTATTGTTGTTCATATCTTCCTATCTTGAATTATATAAAAGTGATATTTCAGAAAAAGATTTGAATAAAAAGAACTTTAATATACTGGAGCAGGTTTTTTCAGCTTTTTATAGATCAGATAATGATTCAGGTAACATATATGATAACTTGAAAAGGATATTGTATAAAAATATTGAAGCGATAAGCAGTTAGAATATCCTACCAATCCTTGTAATATGACCCGTCAAGACCTTTTCTTTCCGACTTTGAGTAAATGTCCCATACATTCTCCCCGCCCCAGTGAGTAGAATTTCTTTTATCCTGGTAAGACCTCTGTCCCCATTCATTTGTCCCTGTCATGGGATCTGTCGGAATCTTTCTTAAAAATCTTCTGATCTTAGCTTTGTTCTTCGCATCACGATATTCGATCCCTTTAACAAGTATTTCAAGATCTTCCGGATACCCGTAAGAATCTTCATCATATTTGATCTTATTCTTAATAACAAAAGTGTGATAATCGTCAATTGCTGTTCTGATCTCACGAAGTGACCTCCTGAAAACCAATTCACGCTCTCTTTTTACAGAAGTTTCAACCATCGGGATTGCAATAACTGCAAGAGTTGAAATAATTGCTATTACCACAATTAATTCTATTATGGTAAAACCGTGTCTGTTCGAAAGATTAAATGTTCTTAAGTCCTCGTTAAGTCTCATGAACAATAATTAAAGCAGCAGTTTCAGTCTCTGCTGCTAGTGATTGCTTTGATACTTGCTTTTATCCGGTTATCCCTGTCTACATCAATAACTTTAACTTCAATTTCCTGTCCAATCTTGTATTTCATTTCACTTATATTTTTTATTCTTGTAGGTGATATTTCAGAAATATGAACAAGACCGACCGCTCCCCTGAATAATTCAACAAATATTCCGTAATCTTCGATCCTCGTGATCTTTCCTTTATAGATCTTGTTAACTTCGGCAGACTGGGTTAATTCCTTGATCCTTTGCAGAACACTGTTTCCGACGTCTTTGTTCGGAGCAGCGACCTTTACAGAACCATCATCTTCAGCATTAACTTTGACACCGAAATCTGCAATGAGTCCTTTGATCGTTTTACCTCCGGGGCCTATAAGATCTTTAATTTTTTCCGGATTGATTTTTACAGTGAGAATTACCGGGGCATATTCAGAAAGTTTCTCAGAAGGTTCTACAATTGCGCCCTTCATCTTATCAAGTATGAATAATCTGGCCTTTTTTGCATCTTCAAGTGTTTTATCAATTATTTCATCACTTAATCCATCTATTTTGATGTCAAGTTGTGCTGCAGTTATCCCTTTCTCTGTTCCGGTTATCTTAAAATCCATATCACCAAAATGATCTTCATAACCTGCAATATCAGTAAGTACAGCAAAATCATCACCTTCCTTTACCAGTCCCATAGCAATTCCGGCTACTGGTGCTTTTATAGGAACGCCTCCATTCATCAAGGCAAGTGTTCCGCCGCAAACTGTTGCCATAGAAGAAGAACCATTCGATTCAAGTATATCTGAAACGATCCTGATAGTGTATGGGAAATCATCTTCGGAAGGTATAACAGGTGTTAATCCTTTTTCTGCAAGATTTCCATGGCCGATCTCTCTTCTTCCTGCCCCTCTCAGGAAACTTACCTCTCCAACCGAGAAAGGAGGGAAATTATAATGGAGCATAAATTTCTTTAATTGACCACTGGAAGATATATCGTCTATTCTCTGAGCATCATCTTCCGAACCGAGAGTAACAGTAGCCAGAGCCTGGGTTTCTCCTCTTGTAAAAACTGCAGAACCGTGAACCCTTGGGAGGATCCCGAGTTCAATACTGATATCTCTTATTTCATCCAGATCTCTACCATCATTTCTCTTTTTCTCACTTATAAGGGTCTTTCTGAATACTTCATATTCAAGTCTGTGAATTGCAGATTTGTATTTCCCGTTTTTTGAATCATCATCGTTTCCGTTCATGATCTCTTCAGTAAGTTTTCCAAGTTTCTCTTTCCTTTCGCTCTTAACAACTGAAAAAATCCCATCCCTGAAACCATCGAAATATTTTTCTTTCAAATCTTTGTATATATTCTCAAGTTCCACATCGGGAGTTACTTTGAGCTTATCGGGATTCATAAGGGCTTTTTGTGATACACAAATATCTGTAATGATTTCTTTTGCTATCTTCAGCCCCTCTTTGAAAGTATCCTCACTGAATTCATTTCCACCCGATTCGATCATAACAACGTCATCCTCAGTTCCGGCTACAAAAAGAACCATATCTGATTCATCAGCTGCTTCCTTCCCGGGATTTATAAAGAACTGCCCGTCCTTCCATCCGATCTTTACAGCCCCTACAGGTTTTGTAAACGGGATAGTTGAAGAAATTAATGCAGCAGATGCACCGATTATCCCCATTCCGTCCATATCTACACTCAGATCTGCGGATATCAACATTTCGATTACCTGAGTATCATTGAAAAAACCGTCAGGGAACAATGGCCTGATCGGACGATCAATGAGCCTTGAAAGTAATATTTCTTTCTCTGACAATCTCCCTTCTCTTTTAAAAAAACCACCGGGGATTTTACCGGCGGCATAATTGTTAATTCTGAAATCAACCATAAGAGGGAAAAAATCCTGATCCTCTTTGGCTTCGTCCCGCATATTAGCGGTTACTAATAATACATTATCTTTATATGACAGAACTGCTGATCCGTTAGACTGTTTAGCCCATCTTTTGATTTCGATCTTCAGATCATTTCCACCTATATCTATACTAATGCTTCTTTCCATTTTGTTTCTCCTTAATTTAAAACCAAACTACAGGCAAGTATAAATTGAATACTTTTATTTCCTTAATTTAAGACTACCAATGATATCAAGATATTGTTGATAATCTTTTTTCCTGATATAAGTTAGAAGTTTTCTCCTCTTTGCAACCATTACCAGGAGACCTCTTCTTGAGTGGTGGTCTTTTTTATGGACGTTGAAGTGATCGGTCAAATCCTTAATTCTATTTGTTAATAATGCAACCTGAACATTTGAAGAACCGGTGTCTTTATCATTTGTCTGATACTTTCCTATCACCTTCTGTTTCTCTTCGGTAGTAATACTCAAAATCTCCTCCTAAATTTAGCTTATTCTGTATTTTATCAAAGAATTCACTATTTGTAAACAGATAGGGTCTGATATCATCATGGCGTTACCTGCAATTGAAAAGAACTCAATAATAAATTTAGATTATACTCTAAATGCAACAAAAATACTACCTTTACCCTATCTGAAATCTGTTTTGATTTCTTGATTTTTGAGAATTATTGTGATAGTTTATAATTTGGGAAAACTGGAGCATCTTTCATGAAAAAAACGACAATTAACAGTGCACATTACCATCTTGGCGGGAAAATGATCGACTTCTTCGGATGGGACCTTCCCGTTCAATATTCCGGATTATCTGAAGAACATAATGCGGTGAGGACCAATGGAGGAATTTTTGATGTAAGCCATATGGGAGAAATATTCATTAAAGGCGATTCGGCTCTTGATGCAGTTCAATATATTACTTCCAATAATATCAGTAAACTGAAGCCGGGTAAGATTCTCTATACTGCTCTTCCGAATGAAAAAGGGTGTTTTATTGATGACATGCTGGTTTATATGATAACTGACAAAGAATATCTGCTGGTCGTTAATGCAGCAAACCTTGAGAAGGATTTCAAATGGATTAGCAGCAAAGTTGAAAGATTTGGAGTATCAACTGAGAATCGGAGTGACGAATATACTCAGATTGCTATTCAGGGCCCGAATGCGGAGAAGCTGCTCACTCAATTCACCAATGATAAAATAACTGAACTTAAGTATTATTATTTTCTTATGGGAAAAGTAGGTAACATTGATGCAATAATTTCAAGAACAGGATATACAGGCGAAGATGGATTTGAGATCTATTTTAAATCTGATGAGAAAACAGCATCTGATCTTTTTATTGATCTTGCTGAAAAAGGAAAAGACCTGGGGATAATTCCGGCCGGGCTTGGAGCGAGAGATACCCTTCGGCTGGAATCAAAAATGGCCCTCTATGGAAACGACATTGATGATTCCCATACTATCCTTGAAGCAGACCTCGGGTGGATCCTTAAGTTGAAGAAAGGGGACTTTATTGGAAGAGAACCTCTTTTAAAACAAAAAGAAGAAGGAATCAGCAGGAAACTTGTCGGGTTTGAACTTACAGAAAAAGGGGTTCCGAGGCATGGTTATAAAGTGTTCGTTGACGGTAAACACTATTCCGAGGTTACCAGCGGGACCTTTGCGCCATTCATCAGGAAACCTATCGGCCTTGTTTACCTACCCCTCGAACATAGTGAGATCGGATCAAAATTTCATGTTGAGATCAGGGGAAAACAGGTTGAAGCCAAGGTTGTTGAAACACCTTTTTACAAAAGGTCTTCGTGATAACAATAGTTGAAACATTATCTTACAATGATAATAGCGTGTTGATATTTTAATTAAAGGAGGAAAATTGTGGATTTAAAAAATTACAAATTTTCAAAAGATCATGAATGGGTAAAACTTGAAGATGATATGGCGGTCATTGGCGTTTCAGATTATGCACAGAAAGAAATGGGCGATGTTGTTTATATTGAACTTCCTGAAACAGGAAGCTCCTTTTCAGAAGGGGATACATGTTCTAATATTGAATCAGTCAAAGCGGTAAATGATATTTTCACACCTCTTTCCGGTGAAGTAGTTGAAGTAAACACATCACTTGAGGATACTCCGGAAAATATCAATACGGACCCATACGGGTCAGGCTGGATCTTTAAGATCAAAATTTCAGATTCTGCTGAATTGACCGATCTCCTTGATGCAGATCAATACGAAGAGTACCTTAAAGGAATCTGAGTCGAGGCAAAGATGAGATATTTTCCCCTTACAGATCCTGAAAGAAAGGAGATGAAAAAAGTTATTGGTATCAATGATATTAAAGAACTTTTTTCAGATATCCCGAAAGAAAAATCCTACTTTCCATTAGATAAAATTCCGTCAATGCTTCATGAGGATGAATTAATAGAAAAATTCAATGAATATGGGAAAGAAAATGAATTCCATAAATATAAAAGTTTTCTTGGCGGTGGAGCATACAACCACTTTATCCCGGAGGCAGTAAAATCACTCAGTACGAAGGGAGATTTTCTTACTCCATATACACCTTACCAGCCTGAAGTAAGCCAGGGAAGCCTCCAGGCAATGTTCGAGTACCAGACAATGATGTCAATGCTGACAGGAATGGATATATCAAATTCCTCTTTGTATGATGGAGGAACAGCTTCAGCCGAAGGTGTCCTTCTCATGGTTAGAAAATCCCGCAAGAAAAAAATACTTGCCGCTTCAAATATTCACCCGGAATATCTTGAGATAATAAATTCCTA
>JAGLQR010000249.1 GCA_023136725.1 Candidatus Aminicenantota bacterium | reverse complement strand
GGACTGAGAACTCTTTACGATTATAATTCTGCTGTGAAAAATCAGTCAGAAATAAAATATTCATCACTCGAAGATTATCAGATGGAAGTACCGGTAATAATAACCGGTAAAAAATTATTCAAATTGAAGATAAGAGAGAGGTAAAATGAATAAAAGGATTTTGATCATAACCATGATCATGCTCACTTTTTCTCTTCTCCATCCCGTACAGGTCAAAAAAAGGGAGGTAAGAGATTTCCGTAATTTTGAAAAAGGAACTTTTAACGGCACAGGATTAACAGATAGCGGAGAATTGTTCATATCATTAAAAAGTTCAGTAATTGCAGGTCCTGACAGAGAATATTACCTCGGGTCGGCAATATCAAAAAAAGGCGATATTTATCTGGGAACAGGACACAACGCATCTGTCTTCCGGATTGAGAAAAATGGCAAGATCACAGAAATGTTCAAGGCTCAGGAACCCGACATATATGCCGTATTGTACGGGTCCGATAATTTCATATATACAGGTTCATCTCCCAGGGGTAAATTATTCAGGATCACCGGCGTGATGAAGTCAAAAGAATTTTTCAACCCTGACGAAAAATATATCTGGGATATTAAAGAGGACAAATCAGGCAATATCATCTGTGCTGTCGGAGGCAGCGGTGGCGTTTACAGGATTGACAAGAACGGAAATTCCAAAAAGATATTCTCAGGAGACACCCATATCATTTCCCTGTTTATTTCTGTAGATAATTCAATTATTGCCGGAAGTGGAGGCAGCGGAATTCTTTACAAAATAAGTTCTCAAAAAAACCGGGTCCTCTATGACACCCCTTTTGAAGAGATAAACGGTATCTATGAAGACAATGAAGGAGATATCTGGTTCTCAGCTTCGAAAGAAGTGAAGAAAAGAAAAACATCCGTTGGAAGCAAGTTGATCTCGTTTTCATTCCCGAAAGAACGGAGGATCCCGCAGGAGAAGAGTGCATTATATCTGCGGCATTCAGGAGGGGAAGTTGAAAAGATATGGTCCTCATCCGATGAGCATATATACGCTGTTGCTCCTGACAAGAAAAACGGAGGCGTCCTCATAGGAACAGGAGACAGAGGAAGGATATACAGAGTAAATAAAGACAGAAGTTATTCCCTGGTATATGAAGGTGAATCTGCTCAATCCTATAAGATATTGCCAGGACCGGAAGGCTTTACGATCGTATACAATAACACTTCTTCAATAGTCAAACTCAGCAATTTCCCTTCTTCCAAAGGTTCCTATACATCCGATATATTCAACCTCGGCATTCAGAGCAGAGCAGGAAGGCTCTATTGGGACCCCCTTGATGGAAACACTCCTTCAATTTCTATGTTTGTCAGATCGGGAAACACAGCTTCTCCGGATCCGACATGGACTGAATGGTCACCTCCATTTACCGATAACAATAATTCAAATATTAACCGGAACGGATATAAATATTTTCAGATCAAGGTTAATTTAAATTCAGCATCCGGAGTGAAATCTCCCGGTATTTCCGGCTTCCGGTTCTTTTATGTACAGAAAAATCTCAACCCTGAAATAAAAAAAATAAATATCAATCTCCCGGTTCAGCCGAAGAAGAATGCAAATCAAAAAAAACCTGTGATGTGGAAAAAGAATACATTGAACATCTCCTGGAAAGCTGATGATCCCAACAAGGATGAATTAAAATATTCATTGTTCTTAAAGAAATTTCCGGGAAAAGTATGGATCGAATTCAGAAAGGATATCACTACATCAAGGACTGAACTGAATACAGAGTTATACGAAGACGGCAACTACACATTGAAAGTTGTTACCGATGATTCCCTTTCAAATTCACCTGATACTTTCAGGTCGGACACAAAGGAATCAAAAAAATTCACAATAGATTCCACAGCTCCGGTTCTTTCTGGCTTTCAAAGAACAGGTGAGTTTGTCACTTTCAGGGTCAAGGACAGGATTTCTGTAATTTCGAAAGTTCAATATTCATTCTCAGGAGAAAAATGGTACCCTCTCAACCCGGTAGACAAGATAAACGATTCGAAGTCCGAATCCTTCAAAATTTCAAAAAAATTATTAAAAGGGAAAAAACTGATTTTTTTCAAAATCACAGATGAATACAAAAATTCCAAGGTTTTTCAAAAGGAATTATAAAGGATAACAATGAAAATACATGAATACCAGGCAAAAGGTTTGTTCCGGAATTATTCGATTCCTGTTCCGGAGGGATTTATGGCTGAAAATGCTGAATCAGCAATGGAAGTTGTTGAAAAACTAGGGTTCCCCTGTGTTGTTAAAGCTCAGGTCCATGCAGGGGGAAGGGGAAAGGCCGGCGGTGTAAAACTTGCAAAGAATAAAGACGAAGCAAAAGAACATATCGGATCAATACTCGGTATGAACCTTGTAAGCAAACAGACAGGGCCGGATGGCCAGCTCGTAAGAAAAATTCTGATAGAGCAGGGTTTGAACATTGTCAACGAACTTTATCTGGCAATAATAATTGACCGGGAAAAAGAGATGCCTGTTATAATTGCTTCCACGGAAGGGGGGATGGAGATCGAGGAAGTAGCAGAAAAAACCCCTGACCTCATACATAAAGTCTATATTCATCCTGTAACCGGTATGTCGGCCTTTCATGCCAGGGAATTATCCTTCAGGCTCGGACTTAATAAAATTCAACAGAAGAATTTCACAAAACTCTTGTTCAACCTTTATAAATTGTTCATGGAGAAGGACGGTTCTCTTGTAGAAATAAATCCTCTGATCATCACAGACACTGATGAGGTTATCGCCCTCGATGGAAAGATCAACTTTGATGATAACGGACTCTACAGAAACCCTGATGTTACAGAGATGAGAGATATCCATGAAGAAGATCCTCTTGAGGTTGAAGCTTCCAAATTCGATCTTAACTATATTAAACTGGATGGTAATATCGGATGTATGGTTAATGGAGCAGGGCTTGCAATGGCAACAATGGACATTATCAAGTTTTATGGTGGCGAACCGGCCAATTTTCTGGATGTAGGAGGCGGTACTTCAGAAGAGAGGGTAAAAGAAGCATTCAACATACTATTGTCCGACAACAATGTAAAAGCTGTATTTGTAAACATATTCGGAGGAATTGTCAGGACTGATCTTGTTGCGAACGGGATAGTCAATGCACTCAAAGAGGTTGAGCTGAAGGTTCCTATAGTTATCAGGCTCGTAGGAACCAATGAAGCGGAAGGGAGAAAGATCATCGAAAATTCCGGACTCAACTTTATATCCGAAACAAGTCTCCCGGAAGCAGCCAAAAAAACTGTTGAGATCTTAAGGAGCAATTGAAATGGCTATTCTACTAAATAAAAAATCTAAAATCGTA
>JAGLQR010000248.1 GCA_023136725.1 Candidatus Aminicenantota bacterium | reverse complement strand
CAAAATGGACAATATCGACCGGGGGTTCTGAGAAAACCTGTGTTACTGCATTGGAAAATTCTTCAACTATAAGCCCGGACACATCATATCTGGAAATTATCCTGAGAGAATTAAGGCTCTCTATCTCAAGATTTTCTTTAATATCATTTAAAAGATTTTTTGACTCGGTGTCATATCCTGCTTTTTTTTCTACAAATATCCTTCTCACTTCCGGCATGGGTTCCCTCTGAAAGAATTATATCACAGGGCCTCAATTTTAACATTCTCTAATTACCATCCCATCCGGAAATTCTGGCCATCAACCACCAGAATGCTTTCCCCTTGTTTTCACAACTTTTAAAAGTAGTATGCCCCGCTTCATCTCCATTATATTCAGGATGCTCCAGGGGAATCCCATTCTTTGTGTGCTGTTCCCCGTTGTACCAGCAGTCAAGATCTGCAAAATCAAAAAGCACTTTATTATTATCCCTGCAATATTGCCGGACCTGTTCATTCCGGTCATACCTGTTCCTGTCATCGGATTGCGCATTTCCCGTCATATAAACAAAAATGACATCCGGAAATTCTTCTTCAAGCGCTGATATCTTCTGCAGATAATTTTCCAATTCGGAGGAAGAATAATAATCCATTTGTGAACACCAGGCGAATATGGATACATTCACATTATTGTTCCTCAGCATAGACCTAGTCAGTTCTAATCCATATGACGATTCCCAGTATAGATCAGGCGAAACATAAGTTTCACAATATCCTCCGGTATATTGCCCGTCCATCAGTGAGAGATAATCGATTGTATCAGGCATGCTGCAATTATCCGGATAATAGTTATATTTCTGACTTTTTTGTATCGATCCGGAAAAACTTCCATTCATCAGCCTTTCAAGGCCTGTCATTATCTGACTGCCGTGAGAGGTATGACAATAATGAACATTTATTATTTCCTTTACTTTATCGATCCATTCATCAGGTATTGAATCGAGATTGGAAGAAGTATGATCGGCAATTATGGTTATAACATCACCGGGAAGTTCACCACTGTTATTATCTGTCGCCGGAGCTTCATCAACATTGCAATTTGTTACAGGAATGACCAATAAAGAAATTAGAATAAAAAAATATAGGAATTTCATGAGATCTCCTCCGCTACTTAAATAAATATCCCGGGAAAATCTCTCAAATAAAATTAAAGCTCTTTATTAAACCTGTCAAAAATCTTATCTATTCCGGACATCAGAGCCTTTTCGGAAAAAGCCTCTTCAAGTTCTTTTTTAGAACAAAGTTCATTTATACTACCATCATTCATTATCAATTCTCTGAAACTTAATTTTTCCGTCCATGATCTCATGGCATTATCCTGAACAAGTTCGTATACTTTCTGCCGTGGTATCCCTTTTTCCAGAAGTAGTGTCAATACCCTTTGTGAATAATACACTTCATTAGTAATGTCGAGATTCCTCTTAACATTCTCAGGATAAACAACAAGCCCTTCAAGGACAAATTTTATATCATCAATCATCAGGTCGGCCAGGTGGAATGAATCGGGAAAGATCACCCTCTCCGCTGATGAATGGGAAATGTCCCTCTCATGCCAGAGGACATTATTTTCCATCGCTACAGAAAGATTACCTCGAAGAATTCTGGCAAAGCCTGATATCCTCTCACACTTTACAGGATTTCTCTTGTGAGGCATGGAAGAAGAGCCTTTCTGACCCTTTGTGAATGGTTCTTCAGCTTCAAGAACATCTGTCCGCTGAAGGTGTCTTATCTCAACTGCGATCTTTTCAAAAGCACTTCCAAGGGATGCAATAGCAAATATCACTTCCATATGCCTGTCTCTCTGGATTATCTGTGTAGAAACTTTGCACGGTGTCAGATCAAGTTTTTTCAATGCTTTCTCTTCACCTTCAGGCGGGAAATGGATATATGTCCCTACGGAACCTGAGATCTTTCCTACTGAAATTGTTTCCAGAGCTTTTTTCAATCTTTCAATATTTCTGTTCAATTCCTCATACCAGATAAGATATTTAATCCCGAAAACGACCGGTTCTGCATGGATACCATGAGTCCTTCCTATCGATATGAGATCTTTATATTTGAATGCTCCGTCAAGCATTATCTTTCTGAGCGATTCGCATTTTTTAATTATATTTTCAAGAGATTCTCTAAGGAGAAGGGAAAGAGCAGTATCAACTATATCGTATGAAGTTATTCCTTTATGAACATAAGCTGAGTCCTGCCCGATCGACTCCTCAACCGAGGTTAGAAAAGCAATTACATCATGTTTTACCTTCTTCTCTATCTCGTCGATCCTTTTAATATCAAACGATGCATTCTCCCTGATATTCTTCATACTGTCATCAGGTACTTCACCCCAGCCGTGCCAGACCTCAGTGATCGCTATCTCAACATCAAGCCATTTTCTGAATTTATTTTCAGGACTCCAGATCTTCTTTATTACATCCGATTCATATCTTTCTATCATACTGCCCCCGGTAATTAAAAAATAAGTTTACTTAACCTTAATCTTTGAGAGTGCTTCCTGAACAAGTTCATCATACTTTTCTAATGAATAATTATTTTTACAAAATTTAACAGCATTCTCTGAGATCTTCTTCCCTTTCTCAGATGCCGCCTCCCTGATCCCTTCAGCAAAATCTGCCGCCTCCGGTTTTCTCAGGATCGCAATATCAGGTGTAATGCTCTGGGTATGAGTATAAAGGTTTGTTGCAACAAGAGGGACACCGCTTTTGAGATATGAATAAATTTTTAAAGGAATATTTGTTCCCAGGATCCTTGGTGAAACAAGAATATCAGATATGTTCAGAAAATATGGGATCTCCCCGGGAGATTTACTGCCCATGAGGATCACTTTATCCTGAAGACCTTTCTCTTTTACCTCAGTTCTTATATTTTCCACCTGTGCCGGTTTCCCTCCGATCAGAACCAGTTTGAATTTGTCTTCAAGCAAATTCATACATTCAAGCAGGAGCGGGATTCCCTGATACGTTTCAAGAGTACCGGCATATGTAATAATTTTCTTCCCTTCCACATTCACTTCTTTTTTATATTTTTCCAACTTTGAGCTATCCAGTTTTTCAGGAGTATCATCGATAAAATTCTCAATTATTGTTAATTTCTTATTCTCAGTAATAGTTGATGCATAGTCATAAAGTGCTTTACAGATAACAATAACTGATCTTGCATTGTTCAGGGAGATCTTCTCGGTCTTCCTGAAAATGGAAGTAATAAATTTTGATTTTGTGAACTTGAAATTCTCCATCTGCTGCACCAGTGATGAATGCATATCATAGAGATGTGGAGTGCCCGTCATTCTGCTGAAAAAAGCTCCCATTATATTAGCCTCTT
>JAGLQR010000247.1 GCA_023136725.1 Candidatus Aminicenantota bacterium | reverse complement strand
AAAACAAAGCTTATTTTCTTCCTGATATCATTTATATTCTTCTCTGATTTTATTTCTCCATTGATAATTATCTCACCACTATTGTTAATAAGTCCTGACAACGCCAGAAGCAGTGTCGTTTTCCCGGCTCCATTAGGCCCGATAATTCCCAGGGATTCACCTTCTGCAACTTTAAAGGAAATATTTTTAAAAACTTCAATTCCATCAGGATATGTATAACTTATGTTCTTCACTTCTACAATTGTCACTGCAATCCTCCATTTCCGTCATATCCTCTCATAAGCATTGCATGATATACTCTTTCAGCCCTCTCATAACTTTTAATGAACAGGATCGCAAGTATCTGACTGTATATTTTGAATATCCCGGGCCCTCCGGTGCCACCTGACCTCAGCTTCACAGCCCTTATCATTTTTTCCATCTCTCCCGTCAACAGGAAAAAATACCTGTACATAAATGAGAGGATCATGATCATTATCCGGGGAAAATGCCATCGGGAAAGGGTTTTCATAATATCCGAGAATCTTGTGACCGATACCAGAAGCACCAGAGAAAAAATACTTAAAAATGACCTGACCGAAAGTATCAGGGAGTGACTCAGCCCGGATTCCATAAATATAGAGTTAAGTACTATTACCGGGATGATCAACGGCAGGATAACAAGTGTCCTCTTTACAACATGTTTAACCGGGACACGCGATATGATCAGGATGATTATCAGAAGTAGTAACAGAGGGAGTGCTGAAAATGATATATAGTCACCAGGCAATATAGTAAGAATGAGAACAAGTAAGATAACAAATATAATTTTAACACCCGGGGATAACCTGTGGACAGGAGTGTCAAGCCCGCTGAAGTGATCCCAGAATGAGTGCCTCATATTTTTTTCAATTCCAACAGGCCAGGTTTTAATTTTTTGATCATACCCAGGATCAGTACAGTTATAAACCCTTCACCAACCCCAGCAAACAAATGAGATGAAAGCATAGCGATCATCCCTGCCTTCAGCGGTATCGTTCCGGAGACTATTAATTCCGCTGCACAAATTGCAGCAGCAATAAATACTGCCGAAAATGCCGCTATAAATGCTCCTGAAATATAAAACTTATTAGAAAATATCCTGAAAATATAATAACCAAGAACTGCCTGGACAACTGCAATATTCATAATATTCGCACCTGCGGTAATTATTCCTCCATGCTGAAATAGAAACGCCTGAAGCAGAACTGCTGAAGTAGTTATCAGAAATCCCGATAAAGGGCCGAGAAGTATTGATATCAGGACTGCGCCTGTAAGGTGAACCGATGTCCCTCCGAAAACCGGGAAACTTAATAATTGAGCTGTGAAAACAAAAGCAGCAGACAATCCCATGAGAGGTATCCTCTCAGGCCTTATCTCTTTATCCAGTTTTTTTACCGAAATATATAAAAGAGAAGCAGATACGGCACTCGTTGATATTATAACTGGAAGTGAGAGGAATCCATCAGGAATGTGCATCCACGCTCCTCTTCCGGTCTCTTCTGGCTAAAGTAAAAAAGAGAATCCCTGTCAGGCCGAATATCACCATGATACCTGATAATATTTTAATACTTCTACCTGCAGGTTTTTCAATTGCCTCATCCTGAACCGAAGTGGAATCCTTGATCGTGACATAAAATATCCCTCCATGTCCGGTCCCGTCATTGACAACCACCTTCCATTTCCCATCCGCATCAGGGAAGAAAAGGAAACGTCCATTTCTGTCTGTCACCCCGATCTGGAACGGCTCATCACCATTTTCAGGGGAATATACAGTCACCTCTGCATGTGAGATTGGATCACCCGAATCATATCTTGCCTCTACACCTGTCCCGCCATTGATCAATACAAAATCAACTCCATGCGAAAAAAGGGCTATTGGAAATAAAAGAGCAGCAAAAACAAAAATTGATAAAAATATTTTGTTCATTTTTCCCCACTCGTTCAGTGTCACCATTTTCACAATCGTAGCACACGAAATTCATTATTTCAACCAATCCTAAGATGAAACGCTTATTGGGGACGGTTCTCTTTTTTATAGACATATATTACAGGCGTAGCCATCTATCTGCACTCACGGGCCTGGAGGGGTGACTCGCTAATATCGTGAACCCCGAGGCCGGGCAGCGGAGACGGATGAGAACATCCGGAGCGGGAGCGAGGCAGATGATGGCGATAGCCGAAACTTAGCTGTCTATAAAAAAGAGAACCGTCCCCAAATTATGTAGACAATTTGGTATAGAAGAGGGGATGGGTTTTGTGGTATAATTTTGAGGATGCCGAAGTGGCGGAATTGGTAGACGCGCAAGTTTCAGGTATTTGTGAGAGCAATCTTGTGGGGGTTCGAGTCCCCCCTTCGGCACACTTAATCAAATCCAGATCATATGAACACCAGAAAAGGTAAAATTGCTATACTCCTCTCCGGCCGGGGTTCAAACTTTGAGGCCATTTACAAAAATTCTATCCGCAAGGATTCCCTCTTTGAGATTGCTGTAGTTGTGAGTGACAAGAGCAAAGCAAAGGGATTAAAAACAGCAGGTGATCTCGGGATACCAACCCATTTTATAAGGCCCCGTGATTTTTCTTCAAAAGATGAGTACGAAAAAAATCTCATTGAACTTTTCGAAACATTCAAAATTGATCTGATCTGCCTTGCAGGATTCATGAGAATTATTTCTCCAACCCTTATAAAAAAATTTCCCGGTAGAATTATCAACATCCACCCTTCGCTCCTCCCTTTATTCCCGGGACTCCATGCCCAGAAACAGGCGCTCGAAGCCGGAGCAGAAATTAGCGGCTGTACAGTTCATTTCGTAGATGAAGGTGTAGATTCGGGCCCGGTCATAATGCAGGCAAGCGTGGGGATTGAAAAAGACGATTCGGAAGAGTCCCTCAGTACAAGGATCCTCATTGAAGAACACAGGATCTATTCCGAAGTTATAAAACTATTTTTTCTCAATAAATTGAAAATAGATGGAAGAACGGTTAAAATTCTCACATGAAAAAATTATTGATAATATTTTTTTTAATTCCACTCTTCCTTGTCCCTGCTTCAGAATTCTCTCTTGAGAGGGCAAAAAGGATAGATGGGTACCTTAAAAGAATATCAGCGAGAAAGACGGAAAGTGTAATCCTTAAAAATATAACATTCTCACAGAGGGATCTTAACTCCTATCTGAATCTTATTTACACCAGAAAATATGCAAGGGAAGTAAAGTATATAAAACTGGAACTCGGCAAGAACAATTACATAGGCGGCAATATGAAAATTGTACTTAAAGGGGAAAAATATTCAAAAATCCCATCCTTTCTTAGAGATTTTGAGATAGATTTCGAAGGAAAGGTTTTCTGCA
>JAGLQR010000246.1 GCA_023136725.1 Candidatus Aminicenantota bacterium | reverse complement strand
AATTAAAATCCTTTGACAGCAGGATACTCGACAAGTCATCAGCTGAGATCTCTTCAAAGGCGAAGAGGACCGGTGCAAAAGTTGCAGGCCCTATTCCGATCCCGACTAAGATCGAAAGATTTTGTGTGCTGCGTTCACCTCATGTAGATAAAAAATCGAGAGAACATTTTGAGAGGAGAACACATACAAGGCTGATCCATATCCTCGAGCATAATGATGATACAATTGCAGAGTTGAAGAAGATGGATCTCCCTGCAGGTGTTGAGGTTGAAGTAAAATCTAATTAGAAGGTGAAAAAATGATTGAAGGATTAATTGGAAAAAAAGTTGGAATGACTCAGATCTTTACCGATGAGGGCCTTGTCATTCCGGTTACTATAGTTAAAGCAGGTCCATGCCTGATCGTTCAGAAAAAAGGTGAGAATGAAAAAGATCTGAACAAGGTCCAGCTTGGATTTGTAGAGGATAAAAAAGTGAAAAATGTGACAAAGCCAATGATGGGACATTTTAATAAAGCGAAGGTCCCCCCTACAAAATTGCTGAGAGAATTCTTTATAGATAATGATGAGCACAAGGTAGGTGATTCGGTTAAAGTTGATATTTTTGAAGAAAATGAAAAAGTAAATTTAGTCGGAGTTACCAAGGGGAAGGGTTTTCAGGGAGTTGTACGAAGGTGGAATTTCGGCGGAGGCCCAAAGTCTCATGGATCAATGCATCACCGGAGGCCAGGTTCTATCGGTATGTGTGCTTTTCCCGGTGAAGTAATAAAAGGACAGAAAATGCCCGGAAGAATGGGTGGGAAGAATAAGACAGTCAAAGGATTGCAGGTAGTAAAGATTGATCTGGAAAATGATCTGATCCTGATAAAGGGAGCGGTTCCCGGATTTAACGGAAATTACGTTTACATTTTAAAGGATTCCTTTAAGAGGAGATAGAAATGTTAAAGCTGAATGTCAAAAACTTAAATAATGAAGAGGTCAGCAAGGTTGAAGTCCCGGAAGAGATTTTCGACTATCCATTAAGGGAGCACCTTGTATATGAGGCCGTAAAGAATTTCAGAGCTAATCAGAGAAGTGGAAATGCTTCCACGAAAACAAGAGGAAGGATCACCGGAAGTGGTAGGAAATTGTGGAAACAGAAAGGAACAGGTCGTGCACGAGTCGGAACTATCAAGAGTCCGTTGTGGAGATCCGGTGGTATTACTTTCGGACCCCAGCCTCGTGATTATTCCTATAATATGCCTAAAAAAGCAAAAAGAAACGCATTGAAATCAGTTCTTTCTGAAAAAGTAAGAAATGATAAATTGTTCGTAATTGACAAAATAAATGTAAATTCAAACAAAACAAAAGAGACCTTAAATCAATTACAGAAATTTGATTTTGAAAAAATGTTGATAGTTGATAATAGAGATAATTCAAATTTAATGTTATCAACAAGAAATTTGAAAAATGTGAAAAGCATAGATTTTACTGAGATCAATGTTTATGACACATTGAAATATACTCACATCATGCTCTCTGTAGATGCTTTAAATGGAATATTGGAGGTACTCAAATGAAATTAGAATATACGGATGTGATAGTTGCTCCGATGATAACAGAGAAGTCCAGCGAGCTGAAGGATACTCAACACAGCCTGTGCTTCAAGGTCCATCGGAATTCAAATAAACTTCTTGTTAAGGAAGCAGTTGAGAAGCTTTTCAACACTAAAGTTGAGTCTGTAAAGCTAATGAATTACTACGGTAAGGAAAAGAAATACGGAAGATTTACAGGCAGACGCTCAAGTTGGAAAAAAGCATATGTGAAGCTTAAGAAAGATGCAAAAATGATTGAATATTTCGAGGTATAAAAATGGGAATAAAAGTATTTAATCCGGTTACTCCAGGACTGAGAGGAAAGACCGGCTATACATTTGAAGAGTTGACAACGGATAAACCTTATAAGAAGCTGGTTAGGAAGCTTAGCAAATCCGGTGGAAGAAATAATGAAGGCCACATAACAATCAGGTTCAGGGGTGGCGGACACAAAAGGAAATATAGAATTATTGATTTCAAGAGAAACAAACTGGATGTTGCAGGTGTTATTGAAACGGTTGAATACGATCCTAACAGAACCACAAGAATATCACTTATTAAATATGTTGACGGTGAAAGAAGATATATTCTTACTCCACTCGGAGTAAAAGTAGGAGATCCGATTGTATCAACTAACGGTGAAGCTGAAATCTCTCCGGGGAATTCTCTTCTGTTAAAGAACATACCTGTTGGAACTATCATTCATAATATTGAATATATAAGTGGAAAAGGAGCGCAGATCGCAAGGACAGCAGGAGCATCTGCCACACTTATGGCTAAAGAGGGTAAATATGCCCTGGTAAAAATGCCCTCAAGTGAGGTTAGAAAGATCTCGGTTGAGTGCAGAGCTACAATTGGCCAGCTTGGTAATATTGAGCATGGAAATATTAAAATCGGGAAGGCCGGGAAGACCAGATGGCTCGGGCGTCGCGGCCATGTCAGAGGTACTGTTATGAATCCTGTTGACCATCCTCATGGTGGTGGTGAAGGTAAAACAAAAGGGGGAAGACACCCTGTATCTCCATGGGGCCAACCTACTAAGGGATACAAGACAAGAAGGAATAAAAGAACCGACAAATTTATTGTAAAGAGGAGAAAGTAGATAAATGGGCAGATCAGTTAAAAAAGGTATTTTTATTGAAGAAAAATTATTCAATAGAGTTATTGCTGCAAAGAATAGTAAAAAGAGAGAAGTTATCAAGACCTGGTCAAGAAGATCTACAGTTATTCCTGAAATGGTCGGGTTGACAATTGCAGTTCATAACGGGAGGAAGTTCATCCCGGTTTTTGTTTCAGAGAACATGGTTGGGTGTAAACTTGGCGAATTTTCCGAAACAAGGACATATAAAGGACATACCTCTAGAGAGAAAGGCAAATAATAGGAGAAGAGAATGGCTGAAGTATCAATTTCAAAAGGAAAATATATAAAAATATCTCCGCAAAAGGTCAGGCTCGTAGCAGATCTCATTAGAGAGAAAGATGCCGGAGAAGCTGTGACGATTCTGAAGTTTTCTAAGAAAAAGAAAGCAGCGGATATAGTTTATAAAATACTCAATTCGGCAATAGCTAATGCACAGGTGAAATATCCGAACCTGGACGTAGATAATCTTTATATTTCAAAGATCTTTGCTGATGCAGCTCCCATGATGAAAAGATTCAGAGCAGTTCCCAGAGGGAGAGGGGTAAGGATTCTTAAGAGATATTCTCATATAACAATATATCTTTCAGAGAGAGAGGAGAAATAATGGGCCAGAAAACACATCCCTACGGGTTCAGGTTAGGATTTAATAAAAGCTGGTT
>JAGLQR010000245.1 GCA_023136725.1 Candidatus Aminicenantota bacterium | reverse complement strand
AATTCGAAATCATAGTTTAAAAAAGAGTGCAGGTCCCAATGTTTTATCAGATTATATCTCAGATTTAAAAATCCTGTTGTATAATCACCCCTCTCAATATCATATGATATCGAACTCTGCATATTCAATTTCACTTCAGGTGTTTTTAATCTCAATACCGCAGACAGATCTCCTGTTGAAGTTCCGGTGATCAGCCATTCCCTCGTCTCACGCCTGGTATGGAAATTGTAAAGTAGTTCAATTGATGTATTTTCTGAAAAATTATGAACACTCCGGAGAATAACACCAGCGGTTGTAAAATTTTCCATAGGGTCGCTGTCAAAAAATTGTTCGATCTTTCCTGAAATATCAATAAATATATTATCTGAAATATCAAGATGTTTCCCTGAAATGGAGAGGGCTGAATTTGACCTGAAGGAATTTTCCTCTGAATCCTCCCTTATTATAGTATTGAAAAGAAGGGATGATGAAAAATTCAGGTTAAGCAGTCCTCCGTAAAAAGGGAGGGGTTTTGTGTTTATGGTAAATCCGGGGGAATAGCGGGAATTGTCATTTATAAGGTCCCTGTTGAGTGAGTAATTCGCAGAAAAATTAAATACTCTGTTTGTATAATTCAGGGAGAGTCGTGTGTCTGATATTTTGTTAAGTATGGAATCTGAAACTTTAATTGCAGACAGGCTGGAAGCTGCGGAGAAAGACAAAAATTTTGCTATCCTGTTGTTATAAGTAATATCTCCTGAATATCCAAGGTTTTTTTCATGATTATATTTGAAATTTATCTGTCCCCCTTTTTTCAGGTCAAGCCCCAGCCCTCCCCTGATCCATAATTCTGAATAGGTGTTTACTCTATCCCTGTAGTCAAGTGTCAGTGAAGAATTCACTGTTTTACCGGGTTTTAAATTCCATGTTAAAAGTGCCGTTCCTGAATTCCCTGTAATGTAACCTCCTCTTAGAATTAAAGTTGAGGCTTTAGAAATTTTCAAGGAACTTTCTGTTCCTATATTGAATTGTGGTTCCGGAGAGTCGGATCTGACTTTGAATAAGTCATAATTGAGTTTTACATATTCACGGTTGGAAAATTTTATTTTTCCCGTGTCATTCTTATAATTAAATGAAACATCGGTAATAAGACCTGATCTATTCGTATACCATAAATTATTGATACTGAAGAGATCCTTTTTCCCCGATGCACCCTTGTTCATTCTAAACTTATTAAACGATACGGATTGTGTTCCCTCAATGAATACAATAACTTTATAACCTGTCAGTTCAAAATTATCACTGATCATGAATCTTTTGCCGACAAAATATAGAAGTGATTCCTCTAATAGTATTCTTCCTTTCCTTGAAAAATCTGATGAGGGTTTCATACCTTTTAAGGAAGTTATCTGTATCTTCTCGCCGTAATTGTATAAAGTAAGAGACATTTTATTCAGATCCGATCTTACCATATCCGCATCCTGAACTTTATTGTCTGAGCAGATCACTTTGCAGGATGATGTTAAAAGCAGTGACCTGTTCCTCATATTGATCTCAAGTGAGGTTCCCTGTAATTCACAATCACCTGCTTTTATTATAATGTTCCCTTTTCCAAAGATATAATTATGGTCGTAGCTGTAGAAGAGATAGTCTCCTGAAATGTCGATTAATACCGATGAGGTCAGATGTAGAAAAGTGGAGATCATAATTAGAGATATTATTGCTATTGCTTTTTTTATTATCAATCGAATCTCAATTTTAATATTTTTCCGCTCTGATCACCCATCCATATAACATTCCCGCTGGAAGCAAGTCCTGACGGAGTATCGGTAGGAGTCCGGAATGTGTTTGTCAGGAGTCCTTCAGTGTCCGTAACAAATATCTTTGTTTCGGAGCCATCAAGTATCCAGAAGCTTGTTCCGTCAAAACAGAACCCGTCAATGGAAAATGATGGAGATCTGAAAGAAGTTATTATGGAACCGGAATCGGGGTCGATAATAGTGATCGAATTCGTTAACTTATCTATAGTATAAAGGTATGGCTCCCTGAATTCGAGATAATTATAGTCCCCCTCCGGAAGCCGGATCGTCCTGATCTCTTCTCCGTTAATTATACTTATGTTAACTAATGAGCGGGTCTCATTTTCAATTATCCAGAGGTTGGTATTATCATAGGCGATCCCGGAGGCTGGTTGTGTGTATAATTCCCTGATAATACTCCCTGATGTATAATTAAGTGAGACAGGATGAGATCTCTCCTGTATGATCCAGAGTGAATCTCCCGTGAAGGTCAGGTCGAACGGCACCCTTCCGTTCTCTATACTTATAATTGAAAGGATCTCATAACCCCTTTCATCTTTCTCAGGATCGTTTGGATTATTAAATATCCTCCCACGGCAGGAAAAAAAGAGGCTAGAAACTATAATTAAGAGTGAAAAATATTTCATTATTAACCCCTTTTTTAAGAGATACCTCTATGGACTTTTTCTCCATTTTTTTTTTAAGAATATAAATGTCCAGCATATTTATCATCCAGACACCTATTCCAGCTGCGATGAAAAGGTTCCTGCTCCTGTCAAATCTTTCTGTTTCCTTTCTGAAAAATAATGCATCATTTTCAGTTAATGAAGATCTGTATTTATTATAATTGATATTTCCCTGACGGTTGTTGAGAATTGCGCCAGTTATTGCTATCAGTTCCGCAGTAATAAAAATAACACCCTTTAGATACTTTTTTTCATGGAGTTGACCTAATCCCGGGAATATAAGAGATTTTTCAAGAGCCCTGCTATCGGTGATATTTGTTTTATCAGCTTTTTTTGATGCGAGATCCTCTGCATTAATGAGAGATGAAATAAATATTATTATGAAAATTTTAAGGAGTTTTGACAATTTCACCCTCACAAAGATTTTCATTTACGATTTTTGTAACCCTGACTTTGACAAGCCTTTTTTTAAAACCTTTTATGGTAGGGACTCTCACTGAGATATAGTTCTTTGTAGTTACGAGTGAATAGTTATCCTTCTCCTCGATCAGGATCCCTTCGAGTGTTTTCCCTCTGAGTTTCTCTCTATACCTGAGTTTTTTTTCTCTATTAAGTTCTCTGAATTCAAGTACCCTCTTCCTGACAGTTTTTCCAGGAACCGGTTCCATAGTTTCAGCTTTTGTCCCTCTTCTCGGGGAGAAAGGAAATGCATGAATATAGTTTAACTGACTGTTCTTAACAAATTCATAGGTTTCCATATACTCCTTCTCTCCTTCGCCAGGGAAGCCCAGAATAAAATCTGCTCCATAGTTGGCATCCGGGAAAAATGAGGAAAAATCCCCAAGTAATTTCCTGTAGTCTTTCACTTTGCTGTTTCTTTTCATACTCCTGAGGATGGAGTCATTTCCACT
>JAGLQR010000244.1 GCA_023136725.1 Candidatus Aminicenantota bacterium | reverse complement strand
AATTTTTCGATAAGATTAATAATTCTTTTTTTCATTGTTTTTCAGAACCAGAAAACTAAAGCAGGATTATATATTATATTCCTTTATATGAACAGATAGTTGTTCATATAAATTTAAATTTAATATTATTCAGAGTTAGAGCAGGGCCATTTATTTTAAACAATTTGAAGATTTACAATTTTTAAATATTATATAGATATGAGTGAAAACTTCAATGATATATTTTCAGAACAGCGGAGAAGAATGCTCTCTGAACAATTGACTTCCAGGGGAATAGAAGATAAAAGAGTTCTTGAAGTCATGGGGAAAGTTCCCAGAGAAGAGTTTGTGGCCCCGGGAGAGAGGGGTAAAAGTTATTTTGACGGCCCTCTCCCGATCGGGAATGGACAGACTATTTCACAACCTTACATTGTTGCTTATATGACAGAAATGCTGGAACTTACAGGTAGTGAGAATATTCTTGAACTCGGGACCGGTTCAGGATATCAGACCGCGGTACTGGCTGAAATTGCAGAAGAAGTTTCGACAATTGAATTGATACCGGATCTTGCCGACAGATCGGAGAAATTGCTGACTAAAAAATTGGGATATACAAATATCCGGTTCAAAACCGGTAATGGAGTTGAAGGGTGGAGTGAGTATGCTCCATACAAAAGAATAATTGTCACTGCAGCTCCGGAAGAATTCCCGGAATCACTCTTTGATCAACTTGAGGAAGGGGGCATGATCATTGCTCCGGTGGGAGGATATTTCCAGAATCTAATAAAATATGAGAAGATAAACGGTGAAATTATCAAAACCGGATTGATAGCAGTCTCCTTCGTACCACTAATCCTTGAATAATCTGGTAATTTAATTCAGGAAATCTAAAAGAAATTTATTGATTTAGAAGTTATTTTTTTTTATAGTGAAGTATCATACAGGAGATAATATGAAACTGAGAAATCTGGTATTTTTCTTAATCTTTATCATAATTTTTTTGGGGACTGCTAAAGCAGATAACAAGAATGAACATATTTCAATCATGCATTCGATATCCAGTAATACTTTGTATGAATATGTTCTGGAATTATGTAAGGACAAATATGAAGGACGGTTAACCGGGACTAATGGATACAATATGTCTGCTGCGTGGGTTTCATCAAAATTGAAAGAGTGGGGGTTGAATCCTGGCGGAGATAATGGTTCCTGGCTGCAGGAATTCAAAAATCCCTACACACTGGTAAAGCCCGGGTCAAAGGCGATTCTTCATATCCCGGCAGCAAACGGGAATACTACATACAAGAATTATATTTATCAGGATGATTTCATGGCGGGATCAACATCTGATACAGGGGAAGTTACGGCAGAAGTTGTATATGTAGGATATGGAATAACAGCTCCCGAGATTGGTTTTGATGAATATAAAGGGATGGATGTTAAAGGGAAGATAGTCCTCATGGAAAAGGAAGTTCCGGTATCACCGAAAAAATATCCTGAAGAATTCAAAAAATGGAGGCCATATTCTTTTCATCAATATAAAGTGAAGAATGCAAAGGATCATGGCGCTGCAGGTATGATATACAATTATCGTATTGCAAATCCGAATTGCAGTTATATAAAAGGGCTTGTCCTGACCTATGTAGGGGGAGAGATAATCCCGGATCTTTTTACAGGACTGAAAGATGATCATAAAACCACAGTTAAAAATATCATTAAATATAGAAAACCGTTCTCGTTAAACACGGGGAAGGTAATGACGATAAAGAATATTACCGAGCATCATCCTGAAGGTGTTGCTTATAATGTTCTAGGAAAGATTGAAGGGCGGAATCCCGGTGAAGTGATAGTAATAAGTGCACATCTTGATCATGTAGGAATGAACTTTGAGGTAATTCCCGGGGCTGATGATAATGCTTCCGGTGTATCGACTATTCTGGGAGTTGCGAAATCTCTATCTATGCTTAATATCAAACCTGAAAGGAGTATTGTTTTTGCTTTCTTCGGAGCCGAAGAACAGGGGATAAAAGGGTCAGAATTCTTCCTTAAAAATCTTAATTCAGGTCAAAAAATAGTGGCCTGTATAAATCTTGATGGTGTTGGGAGGGGTGACAAATTTCATGCACTTGCAGGGAAGAACTATCCTGAACTTTTTAATTATTTTTCAGATAATAATGATAAATATATTCACAGGGTCCTGAGTTCTTCATATTTCAGAAACAATGGCAGGCCGAGGCTTGATGCCTCCCGTTTCATGTGGGCAGGGATACCAACCATCTCTTTCAGTGCATACGGGAAACCTCTTCCATACAGTGTATATCACAAAACACTGGACAGGCCGGAACTGCTTACACCGGAAATAATGGAGGACCTTGCCAGGTTGATCTTTCTCTCTATTTATGAAATGGAATATAATAATTGAGTTTTGGCTTTAGCCGGAATTACTATATTTTTTTGTTTTGAGCTGAAGCTGAATGCTGAAGGATGTGGCAATTTGGTGCTGATGTGAATAATTAAAATTCTTAAAGAACCTAATGATAATATTAACAATTTCTTGACAATGTTTTCCCTTTCAACTATTATTTTACTATGATTATCGGATTTAATACTGATATTAAGTACCGTGATGAAGTTTTTCATATTCAGACAGAAGATAAAGGTGAAGGCAATCCTACCATTGAAACCCTCGTTTACCATAGTGGTGAGATCCTTTTATCCAGAAGAATTTCCTATGGTCATCTTAAACTTGAACGAAATGATCAGAGGAAAAAGGTAAAATCAATGATGAAGATCCAGCATGACCAGATAATTGGTGAATTGAAAGAGGGGAAATTTCTGCATCTTCTATCCATGGAAACCCAGCAGATCGAAGATGAAGGCCTCGATGCAATGGTCCTCAGATATCTTGAAGAATCTGCAACTTCCTGACCTAAATAAAATGTACCGGAAAGTTCTTGTTATAGATGCAATGTATCTTATCTTCAGTTCCTATTATGTCAATAGGCAAATGAGAACCCTTAAAGGAGAACCGTCCGGTGCTCTATTCGGATTTGTTACAAGGATTGAGAACCTGATCAGAGATTTGAGCCCGGACAAGATAGTTGTGGCTTTTGATTCAAAAGGGAAGACATTCAGGAATGATATTTATCCGGATTATAAAGCCAACAGGGATGCACCTCCTGAGGAATTAGTAACACAGATACCTTTTATAAAAGAATATCTCGAAAAAAGGGGGATAGAATATATTGAAGCTCCCGGTTTTGAGGCTGATGATATAATTGCACAAATTTCATTTGGATTGGGAGAAAATGAAAGGGCAATAATATTTTCCGCAGACAAAGATTTGTTTCAACTGGTAAATGGACATGTAACAATCTGGCATCCGAAAATGAAGTCAGAACTTGACAGGCATGGGGTGAAAGATTACTTCGGATTATACCCTGAACAGATCG
>JAGLQR010000243.1 GCA_023136725.1 Candidatus Aminicenantota bacterium | reverse complement strand
TAGTGTATTATGGCGCTTATGGTGCTGGTGATCAGTTTCTTTTGATCAATCCAAAAGATAATACAATAGTGGTTATCGGTCAAATTTATAAGGAAACATGGTTTGAGAAAAAAGAAGATATTGATATGATCAGCAAATTATTATCAATTATCCATAATAAAAAAGATAAGCAGGAAAGACTATAACAGGATCAAAGGATCAATAACACCAACCACATCAACAAATAAAGAATTTAGTGCTATAATATAACCAAATCGGGTATAATTGCGTATAACATATAAAAAATATAAGGATTAAAAAATGAATAAAATTTTTAAATTTGGTGAGGATGTAGAAGGGTTTAATATCCCTGTTTTAAATGAAAGGGAGATCAGAGCAGGTGCCGGAATATTGTTTTTGATGATGTTTATCTCGATACTTACAGTAATTTTTAAAGGGGATTTTTTATTATTGAAATATGCAATTGTAATATTTCTTGCAGATATTTTAATTCGTGTCTTTATCAATCCCAGATTTGCTCCGACATTAATAATCGGCCGTTTGATCGTCAGGAATCAGGTTCCTGAATATGTTGGTGCCCAGCAAAAAAAATTTGCCTGGATAATCGGTCTGATTCTGGCAACAACAATGCTTATTCTACAGGTTGTAGTAAACTCATATAGCCCGATTACAGGAATGATCTGCTTGATCTGTCTTATATTCCTGTTCTTTGAATCGGCCTTTGGTATTTGTCTTGGGTGTAAATTCTATTCAATGATTTATAAAGAAAAAGCTCAATACTGCCCCGGTGAAGTTTGTAATGTAAAAGCAAAACAGGATATTCAAAAAACATCATGGAAACAGATACTTATTGTATTTGGATTCATAGGATTCATTTTTCTTACAGTCTTTTTATTTAATGATAGTTTTAGTAAAAAACCTTACGACCTGCTTGGAATTGATAGTAAGGTACATTCTAAATAAATATAGTTATTTTAAAAGAACAAAGTTAAAGATCATCTTTTACGGTAACCGTGGCGGTTGGATGGAAAATTTTGTTGCAGAATGAGCAGATCCCTGAGTGGGAGATGTTTTCTTTTGGTATCCCCTATTCTATTAAGCATAGTTCGATTCCTTTTATCACATCCATATTATAACCTTCCGGAGTTTTTACAGAAAACTTGAAAAAATTTTATAGAATTCCTACAATTAATTTTTTATTGAATCCGGATATGGAAAGGGAACCCCGGTTTACCTGTTTCTAAAAAAGATGATGTTTTATATTCTGCTAATGCAAAAACCTCACAGCGGAAGCCTGAAAAAATAGCAATTGATAAAATTAGTAATCCGGTTGATGATTTTTTTGAATAGGAGGGATTAGTAAAATAAAAAAAGAAAAATTTACACAATTGTCGTTATCCCTCCAATAAGGGGAAAATAATGAAACTAAAAATTAACACAAAAAAAGCTGTATTGTGGGGAACTATTCTGATTATATTAGGATATGCCGGTATTCTTCTGATTATGTCAAGATGTGCCAGTATTGTTCCGCACCGGGATCAGCCGGTGGGAGTTGTGGATGGTGTACCAGATGGTTTTTATGCTATTACTACTCATGTTCGTGGAATTGGTATGTTTACCGGCTCCACAACAGCATTGATAGCAGCAGAACCAACTGAGGACGGTTTCAGAGCTAACAGCCGTCCAGGTGCCGTAGGTGAATTGCTTGGTGGTTTACCTGGTTTTTACGTAAATCTAATTGGGGATAAAAGAGTTCCCGGGGGTGCTTTTTTGCATTGGTCTGGTCCAGCTCCGGTCAAGAATCAGACAACTCGTGGAGTTTTTAAATCGCCACGAGCAAACCTTAAAACAGACTTTTATTCGTATGATAAGCCAATTGAATTGCGTCCAATGAATAGCGAACGCTTGTTTGGTCTGATGACTATTGCCCCGGCAAATGCGAAGGATTTCCCTAAGACCGATTATCTTGCGTTAGTTGATCGGATAGATACTATGCTTAAAGCGAAACTCTTTGATCCTGCAGAGTACGAAATATCTGAGACACAAGACTTTCTTAAAAGGCTTCGAAAGGCCAGCGGGAAAGTCCGAGATGATGCAGAATTCCTGATGGCATGGATGTTTGCTTCTAGAAATCTTACATTTTCCCATTGCTATGTAGGACGCAAACTTGATCCCGAATTTGAGGACAGGTTTGCACAAATGTCCTCTACATCACCACTCACAGTAGGTATGGACAAAGCCATCAGCATTATTGATAATGAAGGAATCGTAACTCTTCGTATCGCGACTTTTGAGGGAGACTCTTACGATGAAATCGACAAAGCCTTTGTCTATATAATTAAACGGAATCCTAGAGGCCTCATTATTGATTTACGTGACAACCCTGGCGGTACTTACATATCAGGCAGGGTCTCGGCTTATCTCAACAAGTCTGCAATGAATGTGGGAGTTTTTTTTGATCGTCGTGGTAGAGCCCGAGTGCTTGCTCATAATCTGACGGATTTCCCAAAGGTATCATGGGCATCCATATCCTCTAAGGACAAGTTCAATAATTTGATAAAAGAGCACTCTGCATTTGTGGGTATGATAGAACCGGTTGATTCAATCTACGATGGACCAGTTGTCGTATTGGTTAATGGGAAAACAGCCTCCGCTTGTGAACCTCTTGCAGCGGGACTCCAAGAGATTAAGCGTGCTACAATCATAGGAGAACGAACTGCCGCTAAAATGCTGTGGACAACTGAACACGATGTAGGCGAAGGTTGGATACTATCGGTTCCGACGGTCGATTATCTTACCGGTCAGGGCATTCGTCTTGATGGCCTGGGTGTCATTCCTGATATCGAAACAAGTAGCGAAGATGCACCCCAAGTTGCCAGGGAGTTTTTGTTAAAAACTTTGAGACGATGAGTATTGTTATTACTTAGTATTGAACCCTGACTGTTAGTATATATAATTTAGAACAAGATCTATTCAAAAAAACATGTAAAAATATTAATTCCACTGGAATTCTTATTTCATCAGTACAAAGTTAAAGATCCTTTTTTCGCGGTCGCTGTGGCGGTAGGATGGAAAATTTTTATCACAAAAAGTGCAGATTCCGGAGTGGGTGATGTTTTTTTCCGGTATCCCCTGCTCTATCAGACATAATTCTATCCCTTTTGTTACATCCATGGAATAACCTTCCGGAGTTTTTGTAAAGATCTTTTCCCCGAAAAGGAAACCTGAAAATTTGTCCACCACATCCTGCTGCACTGTGTAACATTTTCCTTCAATTGCCGGCCCGGTAAAAAACAGGAGGTTATTTAGATCAACCTTCCTGTTTCTCATTAATTTAAGGAGATTGACCCCGATCTTTGAATGGAGGCCCCTCCATCCGACATGGATCACTCCCGCCTCTCTTCCATCTTTTGAGTGGAAGAATAACGGTACACAGTC
>JAGLQR010000242.1 GCA_023136725.1 Candidatus Aminicenantota bacterium | reverse complement strand
AGAGAGATACTTGGTTTCGGATCAATATTCGGTGTCAAATTTGTAGCTGAAGAGGCATCAACAATGTTGCTTTTCATATTACCCCCCGGAGCATTCATATCGCTCGGGATACTGACTGCTGCAATTAACAAACTTTCAATGAAGAAGGGATAGGAGTAAACAATGGAATATTTAATAATAATAATCGGAGCGATCTTTGTTAATAATATAGTATTGGTGCAGTTCCTCGGGATTTGTCCTTTCCTTGGTGTTTCTACGAAGATCTCAACTGCAACAGGAATGAGTGCCGCAGTTATGTTCGTAATGACCCTGGCAACCATAGTTACATACATTGCTCAGACATTGATCCTTGATCCCCTTCATATTGAATTTATGAGAACTGTCACTTTTATCCTTGTTATAGCAGCCCTGGTGCAGATGGTAGAGTTGATAATGAAAAAAGTGAGTCCTCCTCTTTATCAGGCTCTTGGAGTGTTCCTTCCTCTGATCACTACAAATTGTGCGATCATGGGAGTAGCAATCCTTGTTATTAAAAAAGATTTCGGCCTGACAGAAAGTGTGGTTTTTGCTATTGCCACTGCAATTGGTTTTGCCATTGCATTGATAGTTTTTGCCGGGATCAGAGAAAAACTTGATCTGCTTGATGTTCCTGAAGCGATGAAGGGTGCCCCGATAGCTTTGATAACTGCAGGGCTTTTATCCCTCGCTTTTATGGGATTTTCCGGGATGGTATAGAATCAAAAGTAAGAAGACAGAAGATAGTAGGTAGGAGAATAGCTTTAGATCAGTTGGTTTTCGGCTTCAACGGCTTCTTCTTTGAATAATTTAATAATTCCGAGGGTACCATTGATAGCGAAGAAGGCTCCGGCGATTATCAGGCAAAGCAGAATAATCTTATTGTTATTCCATCTGCCGTGTGTAAGAAGTCCGAAATCCAGGCCGACATTGATAGCTCCTCCCCAAAGCCAGAACAAATATTTAATTAATTTTCCGGGGATCATTGTCCTTTCTGTGTTTTCCATTCATATTCTCCTTTTAGCTTCACTTAAACATAGTCCGGAATGTATTCGAGCAGATCTCCCGGCTGACACTCCAGTTCCCTGCATATGGATTCAAGGGTACTGAATCTCATCCCCTTTACCCTGCCTTTTTTGAGCAGGGAAAGGTTTGTCATCGATATTCCGATCTTTTGTGAAAGGTCAGTTAAAGACATTTTTTTCTTAACCAGAATTAAATCCAGTTTAACTTCGATAGCCATAATGGTATAATAATATGAAAATTATCGTTTGTCAACAAATATTTTAAATAAAACATAAAAACAAGTAAATAAAACATAAAAAACTTTATGTTTAGTGAGGATATGTTTTTTCGCCTGCCTTTATTTCGATGTCGAGTTCATTTTCGAATGGGGGAAGTGTGCAATTGTATACACTGGCATAGTTGCAGAGAGGGTTGTAGCATTTGTTAAAATCTATTATCAATTCATTACCTTCCTGTTCGATTACTTCCAGGAACCTGCCGGCTTCGTATGTGTCGATCAAATTTGTCTTGTCGAAGAAGGGGAGGAAAAGATATTTATAATTTGGATTATTTTTATCTGAAGTAAATTTGAATGCTGTTAGTGAAAGTTCTTTACCGTTAATCTTAAATTTAACCTTTCCGTACTCAATTAATGTTTTCTCGAGGTCCCTGCTTGTTTTTACTACCCTTTCTAATGTTCTCTTATATTTATCAAGTTTTGCCCTCACTCTGAAGTTATTATCGGGTTTATAATACAGGAGATGTTTGAAATGGTTTATCATTTTTCTTTCCGGATCAAAAACAATAAGGGTGAATTTATCTTTTGAAGGATAGCACATGAATGTAAATCTGTCTGTCAGAAATGTTTCTCTCGATTTATTTCTTATAATCTCTTTTCCTTTACTGTCAATACTGATCCAGTCAGAACCGGTTTTTGAAATAGTCAACATGGGGGATGCAACATGTTTTGTTGATATCTTTATATTTTCCCCGGCCATAAATACAAACAATTTTTCACTGCTTTCGATCGTTTCTCTAAGTAGTCCGGCCATTGGAGAAACAGGAGAGTTTTTAAAATATTCATCCTTCTCACTTCTATGCTTCAATATAGAATCCTCCCATTTCTTTACATCAAATTCTGCTTTTGCAACATTAGCTGTTAAAATTCCCGGTATAAGAACGAACATTGTTAATAAAGTTATAAGTATTGAGGATTTCATATCTTCTCCTTAATCGGTTATTTTAATTTATTGATTGAAATTGTCAAATTAGAATACCAGAATTTACAAGTATTCTTATATTATGACACTATATGTCTTAAAATTATGACAGATCATTTAAATATTACTGGCATTCATGATGCTAGCATTAATTGTGCTTTTACAAATAAATTTCCAGGGCGGGTAAAATGAAAAAAATTCTCTCTATAATTTTATTTTTAATTGTCTCTTTCAATGTGATTCCTGAAAAAAAAGTGGTTGAGAATGTTGAGGTTGACTGGTGGATACTACCGGTATTTGCAATTGATAAGGACGATAACTCGGTTCTTGATCTTAAAAATGGTGATATAGAAATATTCATCAATAACAGGAAGATAAAGAATTTCACTCTTTATAAGAGAGATTTTAATGTTGAAAAGGAAAAGGTAATTAAAACTGAGGTCAAGAAAAGGCCACTGAAAAGGAAGATCGCATTCCTTATATTCGATGTTGCTTTTACTGCACTTGAAAATCTCGGGAGATCAAAAGCAATTGCCAAAGATCTTATTGCCAAAGGCTCGGATTCAACAAGTTTTGTTATTATGATCGTTGACCCGTATGCAGGATTGCAGTATAAAGCAGGGCCTGAAACCGATAAAGAGATTTTAAATGCAATAATTGATAAGGAAGTAACAATTAATGAAAGGGCAAGAAGTATTGAACCGGCTGTAACAGCAATATCGGGTGCACAGATCACAGGAAAGAGAGGATCAAAATATGGTGCCGGCGGTATGGCATTTCTTTCGGATGAGATCACATCAAGCCTGAGGAATACGAACAAGAGCTTCTATTTTTCCTTCGAATCACTGTACTATGCATTGAATCAGATAACGGATAATAAATTTATTTACTTCTTTTCCGAGGGTTTATCATTCTGGTCGAGGAAAAGCTCAAAACATAGTGAAGAGCAATATTTCAGAGATTTAAAAAAATCTGCTGACTATATGGGGCAGAGCGGATCGGTAATATTTGTAATAAATCCCAATGGATTTGAAAGCGGGGATATTAATACCAGATCCGGTGGAGGCTTTTCCAGAATCCAGGCTGGGCCGGATTCATTAAAATATATTGCATCTGAATCAGGAGGCAGGTATTTAAGAGGGAATAAGAAGGATTTATCCGAAAGATTTGAAAAAATGAACAAAGCATACTATGAGATAGCATTTTCAGATACAGGCATTCCCGATGG
>JAGLQR010000241.1 GCA_023136725.1 Candidatus Aminicenantota bacterium | reverse complement strand
CAATTTAAGATAAAAATTTCTTCAGCTGGAAATAGTATATTTGAGGGGGAGATCGATATTACCAAACTGGTGAAACCACTAACACTTTATAAAGGCTCACTTGGTTCAATATTCATTCTTAAATCCGGAAATCTAAGTAATGTAAAGTACACCGATCTCTCAGAGAGAGAGAAGAATACACTCAAAACCCTTGGATATATAAATTAAAGAACTTCCGGTTATACATTATAGAATTGCTATAAACAGATAATTTGCAGGAAAATGGTATATAATTACGTGAATCGGAGGGAAGAATGTATCAAAGAATTAGATTTGATTTCCAGCAGGAACTGATGAATATAAAAAAGAGTGGATTGTCCAAAGAGGAGAGGATCATATTGAGTGATCAAAAACCTCTGATAGAAGTATCATATCCTCAAGGGGAGGAACCGGAGGAAGTTTTGAATTTTTGTGCAAACAATTATCTGGGCCTCGCAAATCACCCTGATCTTGTAGAAGTGGCAAAAGATTCACTTGATAAATATGGATTCGGACTGGCATCAGTCAGGTTCATCTGTGGTACACAGGATATACATGTGGAACTTGAGGATACTATCTCAAAATTTTATGAAACTGAGGGTACGATCCTTTATTCTTCCTGTTTTGATGCGAATGGCGGTTTGTTTGAGACGATACTGGGGCCGGATGATGCAATAATCACCGATGCATTGAACCATGCAAGCATTATTGACGGAATAAGATTATGTAAAGCAAAGAGGTTTATCTATGACCATTCTGATATGAAATATCTTGAGAAGATAATCCAGAGAGCAAGGCTGGGAATGGATATATGGGAAGGCCCCGGCCTTTCAAAGGAACCGAAACCTGCACGAAACATCCTGATAGCAACAGACGGTGTTTTCTCAATGGATGGAGATATTGGAAGATTGAAGGAAATTGTGGAACTTGCAAAAAAATATGATGCATTAGTTATGGTTGATGATTCTCATGCCACCGGTTTTTTAGGTAAAAAGGGTAGGGGTGCGGTTGAATATTGTGATGTTCTTGGAGAAGTTGATATCATAACTTCAACTCTCGGAAAAGCAATGGGTGGTGCTTCAGGAGGATTCACAACCGGCAGAAAAGAGATAATCCAGATGCTTAGACAAAAATCGCGTCCTTATCTTTTCTCGAACTCACTCGCACCATCAATTGTATCTGCGGCTTTAAAAGCATTTGAGATTGTAGGGAAAAGCGATGATCTCAGAGAAAAATTAATGGAGAACACACAATACTTCAGGAAAAAGATGACTGAAGCAGGTTTTAAAATAATTGAAGGTATCCACCCGATCGTCCCTATCATGCTGGGTGATTTTGAAAATGATGCAATGCTGGCACAGGATATTGCAAAGGACCTGTACAATGAAGGTATTTATGTTGTCGGCTTCTTCTTCCCAGTGGTAGCAAAAGGGAAAGCCAGGATAAGGGTGCAGATATCAGCAGCTCATAAAAGAGAACACCTGGACAAAGCCATAGAGGCATTTATTAAGATAGGAAAAAAACACAAGGTGATCTGATTTGATTTGCTATTAGACTTTCTGTTCAAGAAAGCCTAAAGCTTTATCGATATCCCCATTCATAATAATAGTAATGGTGGAATCTTTTTTCATGTCCTCAGCGGAAACAACCCTGATAACATTGTCCAATGAACGGTCATCGGGGAAAAAATCTTTTAAATGGTTGGGAAGTTTCTTGAATTTATCACATTTAAATTCAGTTCCTTCATTATCAGGGTATAGAGGGAGATATTTTATGTTTGATTCAACCATATCCTGAAAGAAATGGGTTCCGAACGAAAGTTCGGGAGTATAACCATCTTTTTTGTAAGCCAGTTCTATCAGCATGGCTGTATTGAATATATCGCTATAAGTAACCTGAACACCGAGCTTGATATCACCTCTGCTGCCCCACCTTCCAGGCCCGACAAGGATAAACTTTTTTGCAGGTAGTTTTTTATTCAACTCAGAAACAAAATGTGCAGTTTTTTTCATGTCATCTTCAGTTGGGAGTGAGTTATATTCTTCAGGTATTACACAGACTATATATTTGATATCTTTTATTGCCCCGGTAGTTATATACCTGTCTGCTCTTATTATTACATCTTCTTTATCAATATTTTCCGGAATTACTTCACTTTTTTCAATATTTGACCGGACCTGAGGTCTACATTGAAGAATATATAGTTTTTCACCATCACTTGCGAACTCAACATCTACAGGAGACTTAAATGCCTTGCTGAGTATTTTCAGGATCTTGTCCATTTTCTTTAAGAAATGTGGGGTATCTGTAAGCTTCTGAAAAGTGACAACCATATCTGATTCTGACGGATCAAACATGACACCTATTGGCGGGGAAAGATTCCTGTCTTTATCAACAGATATAATATCTTCAATTTTATTTATCTTATCTCCATATTTTTTTAATAAAGGCTTCAATTCGAGTGTTTCGAACTCATTTGTTTTCAGATTCAGAACATCTGCTTTTTTCTGTGAATATTTTATTTTATCTTCGTAAGAAATATTGACCTGAAGGCCGGGTTTTCCCGGGGATGCAAGGAATGGGTAATCATCTGCAACCCGGTCAACAGCTCTGGTTCCAAGTCCGGCTACCATTCTGATAACTCCATCCTCTCTTTCAATCCTTGGTGACCACCTGAACTCATTATTGGAAAAAGCAACACCGGAATAAGTAGGGAAGAAGTAATCTCCGACCCTGTTACCGACAACTTCCTGGAGAAGTATTCCCATCTCTTCCTGGAAATCGATCAGCCCTCTCTCTTTTCTGTATTCGATAGGGTCAGGGCCGAAAATACTGGCATAGATCTCAGATATAGCATCTAAAAGAGAACTTAATTTGTCATCATCCGATCCTGTGTTTGCAAGGAAGAGACTTTTATATTTCCCGGAAAAAGCAGCATCAAAGCTATCCTCAAGAAGGCTTGAAGATCTTACAATGATCGGTTTCTCACCAATTTCATGAAGGAGGTTCCTTAATTGGATGATTATTTCCTGAGGGAAAAATGAGTTCTTAAATAATTGTTGAAGGTAGGGATATCCGGCACGTATCTCTGCTGTATCAAGATATTTAAGGCTGGTTGTTTCTTCAAGTGCATTGTAATGAATGAAATTTATAATAGTATCTGAAGTTATGTACCAGCTTTTTGGAACATCCACATCTTTGAGGTCGGGGTCAGTTTTGATCTCATTTCTAAGTATCTCATGTCCGAGTATTAACCCCCCGCTTTTCCCTCCTAATTTTCCACTCCCCTTGGAGGGGCCGATGGTACGTTGAACAATTCTGAAAAAATCCTTTACCAGAATATGATGCTTGGCAATATTTATATAATTCAGGTTGGAGGAGAGGAATCTCCTGATAAGGAGGACACGCAGATTAATAAAATCATCAGGAGACATTTCAAGCTCGGCTTTCG
>JAGLQR010000240.1 GCA_023136725.1 Candidatus Aminicenantota bacterium | reverse complement strand
TCAGCTTTATCCACATAGACCTTCACTCCGTGAAGTTCAGCCTTGTCTAAATTCTTTAGCATAATATCAGAAGAATTTATATCAACTTCAAAAAATGAGAAAGTACTCATAATCTCTATTTTTCCTATCTCAATATTCTTAGTCCCGGTCATATCGTTGATCATTCCGATAATGTGGGGAGGCTCGACCTTATCTTTCCTGCCTGACTTCACAAAGAATCTTGCCACATCTCCCTTGTTCAGCTTTGGCCCTCTTTCTCTTTCTTTTCCCCTTTCTCTTCCTCTCTCTTTTTTCCCTTTTCTTCCCAGATCAATATTAAGATCCGGAGAATCTTTGTAATATTCAAGAAAACGGTTAAATTCAAGAGATACAAATTGTTTTATAACCTGCTCTTTTGTCAGCCAGTCAAGTTTTTTATAGATCACTTCCAGATACGGATCGATCTCTGAATCAGCGACATCCACCTTTTCCATCCTGTCTATCATACTGAAAAGTTGTTTCTCACATATATCTTTGCCGTCAGGAACTTTTTTATATTCAAATTTTTTCCCAATAAGATTCTCAACTTGTTTAATCCTATGTTTCTCTTTTTTATGCATTATCGCAATTGAGACACCTTTTTTACCCGCTCTCCCTGTTCTTCCGCTTCTGTGTGTGTAAGCCTGCAATTCATCCGGGAAATTATAATTAACAATATGTGTCAGATCATCAACATCCAGCCCACGGGCAGCGACATCTGTGGCAACAAGTATCTGAAGGTTTTTCGACCTGAACTTATGCATTACATAATCTCTCTGCGCCTGAGAAAGATCACCATGAAGAGAATCCGCATTATATCCGTCAACAATGAGCTTTTCAGCTATATCTTTTGTATCTGCACGGGTCCTGCAAAAAACGATCCCATAGATATCGGGATTAATATCAACGATCCTTTTAAGTGCACGATATTTATTACTCGCCTGGACCATATAGTATTGATGCATAACATTTTCTGCTCCCGCGTTCCGTGTACCAACCTGGATCTCGATTGCATTGCTCATATAATTCGAAGCTATCCTTGAAACTTCTCTAGGCATTGTTGCTGAAAAGAGATAAGTGTTTTTTGAAATCGGAGTCTTTTCCAGAATAGCATTAAGTTCTTCTTTAAAACCCATATTCAGCATCTCATCCGCTTCATCCAGGACTACAGAATTGATTTTTGATAAATCGACCCTTTTTCTCTCTATCATGTCAAGAAGCCTTCCCGGTGTTGCAACTATCATCTGAGGTTTTTTCCTCAATTCCTTCAGCTGTCCTTCAATGCTTGCGCCCCCATACACTGCAACAACACGAAAATCCTGAATATATTTTGAATAACTCCTGATATCGTTTGTGATCTGAATACAAAGCTCACGTGTCGGGCTCAGCACAACAGTTTGAACATTTTTATTGTTAGTATCTGTTTTCGAGATAAGAGGAAGACCGAATGCCGCTGTTTTACCTGTTCCCGTTTGGGCCAGCCCTACCATATCTGTATCCTTTTCCAATAATACAGGGATTACTTTTTCCTGTATAGGCATGGGTTTTTCAAACCCCATCTCTTTGATCCCTTTGATCAACCGGGGATCCAGCCCCATATTTTCAAAACCTTGTAAATCCATCTCTTCTCCTTTCTTAATAGCTGATCTTCTCCGCCTCAATATTCAGACAAAAATAGAAATAATCCCGGAATTAATGAGTACCTGAAATGAATATGATTTCTCCAGATCTAATTTGATGTGGGTGTTTTTATTTCGATATATATCACTATTAAAGAATAGTATATCACAGAACAGAGCAATCTCCAATTTGCCGGATAGAATACAGCAAAGCCTTAGGTCTTCCAAACATAGGTGAAGTACAATCTATTCTGCGAAACTTTAGCAAAGCAGAAAGGGGACACGGAGTCACCAGTCCTATATAGAGTGTGAGACACCTTTATAAATATTGAAATTTTATTTTTTATGTGATATCAATATTTCAGAGGAAGATCGGTGATTTGTTATCGCTCTGGATATTTCCTGGCATTAGGGAAGAGAGTGGGGAAATATTTCAGCTTCTTGCAGTCCACACTGCATGCCCTAATTAATTTGAAAAAATTAATTTAGGAGTTCAATCATGCGGAAAACATTCACAATCAAAGATGTTAAAAAGGAAGTTGAGAAAGCTGAGAAAAAGATCAGAGTTCATATTAGAAAAACATATTTAGAGCATTCCCATTATTTCAGTAAGATCGGAGACGCCAACATTTTTCTGAAACTTGAAAATACTCAGATAACAGGCTCCTTTAAACTAAGGGGAGCTTTAAACAGCATTCTTTCACTTTCTGATGAAGAAAAGGGTAAAGGTATTATAACCGCTTCAACAGGTAATCACGGGGCTGCAGTCAGTTATGCAATGAAAAAACTCGGCTTAAAGGGAAAGATATATGTTCCGGAAAATATTAGTGCTGCAAAACTTGAAGTATTACAGGCTTATAATACAGATCTTTTCTTCTATGGCACAGACAATGCCATAACTGAGACCAATGCCAGGAAAACTGCGGAGAGCGAAGGGAGCTTTTACATATCTCCTTACAATGACCCGAAGGTTATCGGAGGACAGGGAACAATTGGAATTGAGATAATTGATCAGCTCAAAAATATCGATGCTGTATTTGTCCCTGTCGGTGGCGGCGGTTTGATAGCAGGTATTGCCGGATATTTAAAATCTGTTTTACCTGAGATCAAGATTATTGGATGTCAACCTGAAAATTCACATGTAATGTTTGATTCTGTCAAAGCGGGCAAAATTCTTGAAATTGACTGCCCGCCTTCAATTTCTGACGGAACTGCCGGGGGAGTTGAAGAGGGCTCAATAACATTTGATATATGCAGAGATTGTATTGATGAATTTGTGCTGGTAAGCGAAGAGGAAATTGAAAATGCATTAAAGCTGGTCCTTCAGAAATCCCATATGATGGTCGAAGGAGCTGCAGCCCTTTCGGTTGCATCATTTCTAAAGGTCCGCAATAAGTATAAAAATAAAAATATTGTGTTGATCCTGAGCGGGAACAAGCTTGGATTTGAAACGTTGAGAAAAATCGTTTCAGGAGGGAAATAAAATGAAACCGTTGATCTTTGATCTTGATCAAATAAAAATATCATTAAAAAATCTTGACCCGGTTAAATCAATTGAAGAAGGGTTCATTGCATATTCTGAAGGCAGAACTGTAATTCCCCCGGTTGGAGAACTTTTATTCAAAAATCCCCCGGGGGATGCGCATATAAAATATGGATATATTCATGGTGACGAATACTATGTCGTAAAAATCGCATCCGGATTTTATGAAAATGTAAAACATGGGATCCCGCCCGGAGACGGTCTTATGCTGCTCTTTTTGCAGAGAACCGGGCAATTAACCGGGATACTTCTGGATGAAGGGTATTTAACAAATGTCCGTACTGCTGCTGCAGG
>JAGLQR010000024.1 GCA_023136725.1 Candidatus Aminicenantota bacterium | reverse complement strand
CAGAGGATCTACGTATTCGGTCACATGGAATACAGCCGGCTCAATGGATACAAATGTGAAGATCGAACTGATCAAAGGTGGAAGCTTGAATTCAACAATATCATCATCCACTCCAAACGACGGCAACTTCAGCTGGGCTATTCCTGCAGATCAGACTGCAGGTGCAGATTATGTTGTGAGGGTTACAACTTATGATGATGCGGTTACAGATGACAGCGGTGTTTTCACTATCTCAGATGTCCCTGTTGACGGAATAAGGGTGACATCTCCGGTAGGTGGGGCTAACTGGATGCACAATAATACTTATAACATTACCTGGGACCATGTGGGCCCGATGCATAATGATGTGAAGATCAGGGTATATCAGGGAGCAACAAAGATATATGCAGTGTCGGATTCTACTCCTAATGACGGATCTTTCTCATTCACTATTCCGTCAAGTATCCCTCCTGCATCAGATTATATTGTAAGAGTAGCTACACTTGATATGGGGTTCTATGATGACAGTGATTTTTTCACAATATCAGAAGAGGTGGTTACACCCACAATAACCGTAACTGCACCTGATTCAGGTACAAATTGGCAATCGGGGTCTACACAGACAATAACCTGGAATACAACGGGAACTCAGGATGACAATGTTAAGATCAATCTCTATAAAGGGGGGAGCTTTGACTCAGAAATATCCCCATTAACTCCCAATGACGGAAGTTTCAGCTGGACTATATATGGTTTGCAACAGACAGGATCTGACTATCTGGTGCGTGTCACAACAATAGATGATGCAGTTACTGACGACAGTCCGAACTTTTCTATTACTTATACGGCACCTGGCATTACAGTAACATCTCCGGCATCCGGGGCAGACTGGAGCAGAGGATCTACGTATTCGGTCACATGGAATACTGCTGGATCTATGGATGCCAATGTTAAGATCAACCTCTATAAAGGGGGAAGTTTTGACTCAGCAATATCCGCATCAACTCCGAATGACGGAAGTTTCAGCTGGACGATCCCTTCCGCTCAGACTGAAGGCACAGATTATATTGTGAGGGTTACAACTTATGATGATGCCGTTACAGATGACAGTGGTGTTTTTACTGTCTCAGATGTGCCTGTAGACGGAATAAGGGTGACATCTCCTGTAGGCGGGGTTAACTGGATGCACAATAATACTTATAACATTACCTGGGACCATGTGGGCCCGATGCATAATTATGTGAAGATCAGGGTCTATCAGGGAGCAACTAAGATATATGCAGTGTCGGATTATACTCCTAATGACGGATCTTTCTCATTCACTATTCCGTCAAGTATCTCTCCTGCATCAGATTATATTGTAAGGGTAGCTACACTTGATATGGGGTTCTATGATGATAGTGATTTTTTCACAATATCTGAGGAGGCTGTTACACCGACTCTGACTATTACTGCGCCTATCTCTTCCTCATACTGGATCAGTGGTTCAACCTATGCGATAACCTGGGATACAACAGGAACTCAGGATGCCAATGTTAAGATCAATCTCTATAAAGGGGGATCGCTTGATTCTGCGATAATTGCAAACACTCCCAATAGTGGTTCTTACTCCTGGACGATAGATGGAGGACAGACACCGGGGGCAGATTATGTTGTGAGGGTCACAACAATTGATGATGCAGTAACAGATGACAGTGACCAGTTTGAAATATCGGACACACCTCCGGCCACATCCATTGACATTACATCTCCCGATAATACATCTGAACTCAGTGCAGGGAGCAACACTACTATCACATGGGATATAACAGGATCGATGGCTTCAACTGTTAATATTTACCTTTATGATAACGGTTCATTCCATAGCAATATAGCTCTGAATACGGTCAATGACGGTAGTTATTCATGGAGTGTGGGATCAGGAATATCCTCTTCAATAAGGTATTCAGTGAGAGTTGAAACAACAGACTCTGCGGTGTCGGATGATTCAGATATCTTTAAAATATTCGGGACCGGGATTACTGTTGATATGCCGGAATCCGGTGATACTCTGGTTAAAGGATCCAGTGTAAATATAACCTGGAAAAAGGTTGGAAGTCAAAATGCCAGTGCTAAGATCAGGTTGTATCAGGGTTCTGTTAAAGTAGTTGCTATTACTGATTCTACACCGAATGACGGAAGTTATACCTGGACTGTTCCTGATACGGTTCCTGATGCGGAAGATTATTTTATCAGGGTTGCTACAATTGATAGTCGCTATTATGATGATACTGACCTTCTCAAAGTAGCTGGAGCTGGAATTCATGTAACTTCACCCTCCACAAATAATGTGCTGAAAAAAGGGTCCTCTTATGATATTACCTGGACATCAAACGGTTCTCAGAATTCAAGTGTAAAATTGAGGGTATTCCAGGGTGAAACTCAGATCTACTCCATTACAGATTCCACTTCGAATGATGGAAGTTATACATGGACCGTTCCAGATACCATTGCGAATGCAAATGATCTCACTATTCTTGTGAAAACCATTGATAATCTGGTTTTTGATTATAGTGGAAAATTAACTATAGAAGATTAAGAAGTTTACTCAATAGAACACAACCTCCTGTGAAATACCAGGAGGTTGTGATCCTGAAAAAAAAACAATTCCCTTTTATAAAAATCTGTAATTTGTGTACAATTAAATACAGATAAATGAACACAAATAAAAGCAGAATTTTAATTCTTACTTCGATCTTCATATCCCTGATTATTATCTGGATCATCGGTTTTAACTATCATGGATTTTTCAAGAACAAGGATAATATGGATTATGCCCAGATGGGGAGAGAGGTCAAAAAAGGGAACGGCTTTTCCACAACTCAATTATTTCCAGGGCAGTTGAGATATCTGCAGGAGAAGGGCTTCCTGAAAAAGAAGAACATACCTAACCTCTACAGGTTTCCGTTACCTATTCTGTCCAATACACTATTTCAGTTTATAGTGAAAAATCCGGTGAAAGCAAACATAATCCAGTCTGGATTCTGGATGCTTCTAACAATTCCTTTTATTTTCCTGATAGTTTCTAAGTTTTCCGGAATATTCCCTGGGATTATTGCATCATTGTTCTTTTATCTCGATTCTTTTGTTATCAGTTATAATGGAATGGGCGAGACCTTAACGGTCTTTCTAGTTGTTTTGTTGTTCTACTTTGTCCTGAAAGAGAAAAAGGATAATTTTTTTCTTCAGGGGATGTTGCTGGGTTTAATTACCCTTTCCAGATCAACATTTTTGATCTTATTACCACTGTTTATCATTTTTTATCTTGCAGAAAGGGCAAAGCTAAAAAAGATCCTTATCCTGTTCACAGGATTTATTATCATTTTTAGCGGATGGATGATCAGGAATATAACATTGACCGGTTCTCCATTATTTTCATTATCAAATATCAGGCTAATTGAAATTCCGCATGCTGAGGGTAGAATCGACCCTTTCTATACTCTTGAAATGGATTATTCCACTTTTGATTTGATCTTAAAAAATAAAGATCATCTTCTGGATAAAACAGGATCGAATATGGTAAAGTTCTTCTCTATAAAATTCTGGAGAAAAAATATTTCAGTATCCTTCTACTTTCTGCTTCTTTTGATAATCTTTTATTTTTTTATAAAGGATGAATTTTTAAAAAAGAGGGCGGCACTCTTTTTCCTTTTATTTTTATCAACTTTTATTGTTTACGCTCCATTTCTTCTAACCAGGAGATATTTGATCCCTTTAAAACCACTGATATTGATTTTTTTTGTGATATTTTCACAAAGGATTCTAGCAGTGTTAAGGAGTAAAATTAAAGTTAATTCAATATTATTATATTCTATTCTTTTAGTTTTCACATTTGGAATGATAACGTCCTGGGATCTTGAATATAAAAAGATAACAAAATTTATTTCCGGTAAAAGACCTGATAAAAGGCTCCACTCTTTAGATAAGCTGGGGAAGATCGTTAAGGGGAAGGTTGTACTCTCTGATATATCTTATAGAATTGCCCTATTTTGTGACACAAGAGCTGTCAGAGCCCCAATCGATCCTACTGAAATATCAGAAATAGATGCCGGATATTTAAAAATTGATTATATTGTTTTAAGTAAAAAGCTCCCTTTGAAGATGCGGAAGAATTACAAGAGGTTTTTCAGAGAAAAATTATATTCGGAAAATTTTTCAATCGTTGATAGTTTTAAAGGTATCCATGTCCTGAAAAGGCGTGAAGAATAAAATATAATTCCCTGAAAATTAATTTTTAATAAAATTTTTTTTGAGATACTTTAAAGAAATTTTTATATAAGTATATTCAAGCATTATGGAGGAAGAGATGAAAAAAGTATTATTAGGAATTTTAGTTCTAACTATGTTATTGGCAATGGGTTATTCCCAATCGATAACTGTAACGGCTCCAAGAGCAGATGAAGTTGTAAGCAAGGGAGCGGAGTATGTGATCAGATGGACATCAGAAGGACCTTTGACAGAAGGTGCCAAGATAAGGTTATTTAATAGCGCTGGTTCTTCAAAAATCATGGATATAGCAAATAGAGCTGATATGGCATCTGGACGTTTCAGATGTGCAGATGATCTTTTCAATTCTGTCCCTGATGGGCGCTATGTTGTGAGAGTATTATCCGCTGATGATCTTTACCATGATGATAGTGAGATCTTTACCCTGGGAAATCCCGGTGTTGATCCTGACCCTGACCCTGAGCCTGAACCTGAAAGAGATTCTAAATCAATCCGGATCGATTATCCAACCGGAAGGGATCTGGCACAGGGCGGTACGATCAAGATACTCTGGAAGCCGAAGAACCTGACGAACAATGTGACGATCACTCTTTGGAAAAATGGAATGTTGTTCGGTATTATTGAGTCCGGACTCGCTCCGGGGCGGATATCTACGATATGGGAAGTCGGGCGAACTACTATAAAAACCGCTCTACCGGATACCGGATTCAGGATAAGAATAGAAGAGCAGGGCTCGGGTATATTCGGAGTGAGTAATACTTTCGAAATTACACCCAGCAGAAATATAGATCTCTCCTGTTATATCGCTTCGGCAAGAGCCTCACGTATTACGAGAAGGGTTCGTGTCGTAGTTAAGGTAAGATGTAAAAATTTCCCCGGGGTTCTAAATGATGTTCCGGTGAAAATAATGCTTAAAAAGAAAAGTGACGGGACAATATGCAGAACCACTACTGAGATCATACGGGAGCTTACCTATAGAGGCCATAGTTATGAATATACTGTAAATGCCAGGCTCTCTTATACCGGGTGTGTAACGGGAACATCAATTAGAAATAAGATGGAAGTTGTTGCGGTTGTAGATCCTGATGATATTTTCAGGGACAGTACCAGATTGAATAATACAGCTAAAAAAGATGTCAGATGAGATAATCACCCGATATTCTTTATTTAATTATAAAGGGTTTTATAAAGGAGGAAAAAATGAAAAAAATTATATTTGGAATTTTAGTATTAACGATGTTATTGACAATGGGTTATTCCCAATCAATCACAGTAATTGCTCCTACAGCCGGAGAGACTGTTGATAAGAGCGATGTTTATACAATCAGATGGACTACAGAAGGGGCATTGCCGCCTAATGTCAAAATAAGACTGTTTGACAGAACCGGCACTTCAAAGGTCATGGATATTGCTGACAGTGTTGAAACTGCAGCCGGTCGTTTCAGATGTATTGCAGGCTTTTTTAATTCAGTTCCGGACGGGAATTATACCATAATTGTTAAAACTACTGATAATGCTTATGAAGATAGTAGTGGTGTATTTATCCTGGGTAGTCCCGGTGTTGATCCTGATCCTGATCCGGACCCTGATCCAGAGCCGGATCCTGAACCTGAACCGGGAAGAGATGATTGTTATTCGTTATTTATTTCCCAACCCAGAACAGACGGCACTACATCATGGTCCTATAGAACGAGCAATGAAATCAGGTGGGCGATGAGAATCGCTCCTCCATGTGATCCTCCTGATAATGTAAGGATCGAGTTGCGGAATGAAGCAAACACCTCAACGGTCCGTACTATTGCCACAAATACTCCAAATGATGGCAGACACCCCTGGGTGATCCCCGATTCTATTCCGTTTGGAAATTATAAGATAAGGATAACTACTATAGGTGATAATCCTTTTGTAGTAACAAGCGGAGGTTTCCATGTAGGGTTTGTCGTACTTTCAACTATCCCTTTAGATCTCAGGGTAATCGATCTTTCCGGAAGGATAACTGACAGGGAATTGAAAGTTGCATATTTGAAAGGTTTTCGGTGGAGGATCAAGTGCAAGATCAGAGTCTCGGTTATACCGGAAAGGAGTAATCTCAATAGTGTTTTTGTTGAGTGGAGTCTAAGAAAAGTTGGTGGCATTGCAAGATATAATAGTTCCTATACGATCGGATCTCTTAGTGGCGGGGCTGAACATGTTAAATCAATTAATATGGAGTGCGGTGATAATAAAAATAAGAGAAGACGGCCGAGGCTTGAGGAAGGGGACTATCTTATCAGGGTTACGATAGATCCAACTGACCGTAAGAAAGATAGAAATCTGCGAAACAATACATTTGAGTGGAGGTTCACACTTAAAAAATAAGTGATAAATATATTTTTGTTATAAAAGATCGAATTAGCCTAAGAAAAGTAAATACAACCCGGGGCAGGAGATCCTGCTTCGGGTTTTTTTATTCTGGAAAGTTTTACTTTATTTCATTCAAAGAAAAATGATATTATTAGACCCGATATGAAAGAGAAGAGTGAAAACAAAGAAAAACTGCTCTTGTTGAGCAATGTTTTTAACCCATACAGAATCCCTGTTTTCACAGAGATCGCAAAAAAATATGACCTGAAAGTGGTCTGGGTACAAAAACAGGTTAAATTTAATCCGTGGGAGTTCACCCTTTCAGATCCCAATTTTGAATACAGGAGCAGATTGGGAAATATTTTCAGTTTTATCAAAGATCTGAAACAGTATAAGGTTATTGTATTCGGCGGTTATGCACCGCTAAAATTGCTGATGCTGTTATTTTTGGTAAAATTAATGAGAAAAAAGACGGTCATGTGGTATGGTTTGAAAAATAATGAAGTTTATCCTGATGGATTATTAAGAATTCTTAAGAAAAAACTGGTACATATGATACCCGATGTATTTGTTACCTACGGCTCATATATTACCGAATATATTAAAAAAAGATTCAATGTAAGAGGGGAAGATATTGTAACTGCAGTTAATGTCGGACAGGTAGAATATTTTCGCTCACAGATGTTAAAAAGCATAAAAGAATCCGGCCAGGAACAGAAAAAGCAGATTAATTTAATTACTGTATCAAGACTTATAAAAAAGAAAGGAGTATTACTATTGATCGAAGCTGTCAGCGAATTGGAAGAAAAAGATTTTAAACTTCTGATAGTTGGCACAGGGCCGCAGATGGCTACACTAAAAAAAAAGATCGTTGCCTTAGGTATACAAAATAAAGTAGAAATAACCGGATTTGTCTCCAGAAGTGAGTTGACCCGTTATTATCAGGATTCTGATATTTTTATACTTCCCACCCTTACAGATCCATTCTCGATCTCTTCTTCAGAAGCGATTTCTTCAGGCCTGTTTTCACTTATTTCTAAATTTGATAACGCATCGTACGACCTGGTTAAAAGTGGGATTAATGGATTTGTGTTTGATCCTCTGGATAAAAAAAATTTTAAAATGGTATTGACTGAAGCACTTAATCTATATAGATCCGGAAAAATCAATAAAGAGGATATTTCTTCTTCAATTAAAGATTTTTCTGAGCAGTTTTATGCATCTAAAGTAATTGAAGCAATAAATAAAGTTATCTGAAAAACACATTATAAAAGTTCCGTTAAAACCATTCGTATATGAGATTCTGATCAAACGGGAATACCTGAAAATGATGCCAGGATCAGATTGTAATTCCCCGGATGTTTTTTGATATGTGGCATGATAGGTGGTATTATCCACATATGAAGAAATTGATATATTTTGTTATTTTAGTATTAGTCTCACTAAGTTTTATTGTATATTTTTCTACTACATCAAATAAAAACAAACCTGAAAATATTATCCTTATTACCATCGATACTTTAAGAGCTGATCACATGGGTTGTTATAACTATCCCTGGAATACAACTCCTTTTATGGATTCTCTGGCTGAGAAAGGTGTCGTGTTTGAAAATGCTATATCACAATCTGCAACGACATGTCCCTCTATCACTTCCATCTTTACAGGGTTATACCCGAGTGAACATAAAATTCAGGCAAATGGATTCATTCTTGATGATTCATTTTTAACTCTTGCTGAGATATTGAAAAGCAGAGGATATTTTACGGCTGCTTTTACTTCAACAGACAGGCATTTTCTTGCATCAAATCTGGATCAGGGTTTTGATAAATATGAAGAACCTGAAGATACAAAAAAAAAATATGATTTTTCTTACCGTCCCGGAGAGTATACGATCGAGAAAGCAATGGAGTGGTTAAAGAAATTTGACAGGAAAAAGAAGTTGTTCCTTTGGATACATTTGTTTGATCCACATCAGCCCTATTTAGTTTCAAAGAGAGAGGTTGATGAGTATCTCCCGAAAAAGGAAAAAAGTGAATTTCGAAAATATTTAAAAGAGTATAATATCAGAGCCAAGTGTGATTTTTACAGGAAATTCAAACATCTTGAAAGACAAATTATAAGATATGATACAGAGCTTCGCTCAAACGACAATCATGTCCGGGAATTTTTTGAATTTGCTGACAAGCTGGGAATAAACAAAAATTCTTTGTGGATTATTTCCGGTGATCATGGAGAAGGGCTCGGGCAGCATAATTGGAGTGAGCATGCAATGAAAATATATCAGGAGGAAATTCATGTTCCTCTTATTTTTTATTCACCGGGAAAAAAGTGGAATTTCAGATATCCCGGCACTGTTGAAAATTTTAATATTTTCTCTACTCTTGTGGATCTCACCGGAGATCTGAAAGAGAAGTACGGGCAATTTAAAATATCTTCCAAATCATTAAAAAATATTCTGGAATCGGAAGGGAAAATCAAATTGGATCAATTTGCTTTTTCTGAAAGGCAGAGCTTGGGATATTGGGGAGACGGAGAACGTAAATTGCAAAGGTACAAAATTTTTTATTCTGAGGGAGAAAAATATGCGATCCAGAATGGCGAGTATAAATACATTATGAGAACCAAAGCTGAGGATGAATTGTTTAACCTGAAAAATGATCCTTATGAATTGAATAATTTAATCTCTTCTGAAGAAGAAAGATCAAAAAACATAAAATTAAAGAAAAGGTTATTATTGCTGATCTCCAGAATAAAGAGAGAGTCAGGCTTATCGAAAAAACTTGTAAATGAGAAAACGATCGAAAGATTAAAATCTCTCGGATATGTTTTTTGAATATAGTGAATTTATGAATGTAAAAATATCATGATCAGGAGAATTGTTTCTACTTCCTTTTTCGCTATTTTATCCAGAATCTTTATTACTTCCACTAATCTTTATATTGTCTTTTTTGTCTCTCGGAACGTTGGAAAAACAGGATTGGGAACTTATGGGATAGTCTTTTTCTTCTTCATCCTTTTCAGCTCTATATCATCTTTCAGCCTTAATATATTTTTCGGGAAAGAAATTGCCAGACATGATAAAGGGAGCAGAGAGGAATCAAATATTCTTAATGAGTTTGTTTCTGCTGCAATTATCGGGGTTTTACCTGTTATCATTTTACCAATAATTATTTCTTTCTTCTATAATAAAATAAGTTTTTCCCTGCTGGTAATATCTGCAGTTAGTGGATACCTCCTGGGTCTGGAAAGAAATATAGGTGGAATATTACTTGGTAAAGAAAAAATGCAGCAGGAGTCCCTTGCTAATTTCTTGTCTTTTTTAATTATAGTTTCTCCCATGGTTTTATCAGGAGGATATTTTAATTCAATAGATAAAATTTTCTATCTCAGGAGTTTTGCATTACTGATAATAGTGTTGTTAAAGCTATGGTTTATCAGGGATTATTTTAAAGGTTTCGTTTTCAGCTTGAAATTAAGATTCTTTAAGGAGGAGAAGTATTACTGGTTTGGAGGGATGTCAACTGTTCTTTTACGTGAAGTAGATGTGCTGATTCTATCATTTTTTATTGACAAGTCACTTCTTGGAGCATATTTTCTTGCTCTCAGGATCTACTATGCATTTGGGTTGATTGCTGAAGTTGTAGGAATGAGTCTCATACCGTTTATTTCCAGATCTTATAAGGGGAAAGAAAAAAACGGGTTTAAGGATTTCAACAAAATCATATTGTTATTTTTCCTTTTCTTTGCATTTACATTTTCTATTCTCCTTCTGATCAGCAGAAACTGGATAATCTCAACTTTTTTCTCTGAATTCCTGACTAGCTCAGCAAGATATCTTTATTATCTTTCATTTATTTTGTTCTTCAGATTCTTTACTTATTCAACTAATGTGATTCTGACTTCGGCAGATGCTCAACATATCAGGTTTAACACAAAATTTCTGGCCTCATTGCTAATGATAGGTCTTAATATTGTCCTTGGCTCATTATACGGAGTAGAGGGAATTATTGCCACGAAGTTAATAGTTGAATTGTTTATCTTTTTTGTCCTTGGTTATTTCGTTAAACAGATCATTCAAGGATATAAATTGGTTATCTGAAAAGAATTCTGTATTAATTTTTTGTTGAAATTTTGGTGATAATATATGAAAATCTATATATCTGAATTGGAAAAGAGTTGATGAATGACATCATCTGAGTACAAGGATTAGTATGGAGGAGATTATCAAAGATTTCAGGTTCATAATTGTTAATTCACACAGGAGATCGGGTACACATTGGGTAATTGATTCAATTTTCAATAATTTTAAGGATGTAACACACGGGTACCTGAATCTTCACAGATTGCTTCCCTTTCATAATGATCATTTAAATGTTGATGAATTCAGGAAACGTCTTCAGAATAAAAAAGTAAGGATACTAAAAACTCATTCTGACGGAGATTTTTCCATTTTCAGACAATTTCCTCATGTATATGATTTTTTTATGAAAGAGATATTCTCTGCTTCAAAAATAATTTATGTCAAAAGGGACGGAAGAGATACTCTAAATTCACTTTTTTATTATCTCAGGTCCATGGGGATTAATTACCCGACATTCTCTGAATTTCTCAGAAGTAAAAATAATTTTGATAATATTTTTCCCGATCTGAACAGAGTTGAGTTTCTGAAAAGCAATCATGAATCCTGGGCGAAAGTTGAAGAAAAACTTAGTCTGAATTATAGTGACCTTGCCAGGGATTATTCAGATGTAATAAGGAGGATATCATCTTTCCTCGGTATAGAGCACATAAAGCCAATTAAAAATGTGGAGTTAACAAAATACAATAAAATAGACCTTGGACTCAGACGAATATTCCCTGTCCTGTTTAAAACGACGGCAGTACTTCCAAGGGAGGGCAGGATTGGTGGATGGGTTAAGAATTTTTCTAATGATGACCTGAATTTTTATGAATCGGTGATGAATAAAGAATTGGAGGAAAGAGGGTAAATACCAATGAAAAAGAACTCAAAAATTTATGTGGCAGGGCACATGGGACTTGTGGGAACTGCTATTGTAAGATCTCTGACTGAATCCGGATATAATAACCTTATTTTTCGTGAAAGTAGAGAATTGGATCTTGAACGTCAATCAGATGTAGAGAGTTTTTTCGGGACCGAGAGGCCGGAATATGTTTTTCTTGCTGCAGCAAAGGTTGGTGGAATATTGGCAAATAAAAATTTTCCTGCCGAATTTATTTATAATAATCTGCTGATCCAGGTCAATGTTATAAACGCATCCTATAAATATGGAGTAAAGAAACTTCTGTTTCTTGGAAGTTCATGTATATATCCGAAGTTAGCTCCTCAACCGATGAAAGAAGATTTTTTGCTTAGCTCGGCACTTGAACCTACGAACGAAGCGTATGCAATAGCGAAGATAGCCGGATTAAAAATGTGTC
>JAGLQR010000239.1 GCA_023136725.1 Candidatus Aminicenantota bacterium | reverse complement strand
GGGCCGTAGATAAGCTGATCACCACCCTGGCCGGTCGTATAATAGGATGCGGTTAACTGGAGATCCGGAAGCAGCTGATTTCTTGAATATTTTACTCTTAGTTTATTATTCTCCATATCAAGTTTTGCCCTCTTAATGTCAGGACGGTTATTCAGGGCTTCCAGGAGAAATCCATTAAAATCAACAGGAATTTTGATCGTATCGGGATCATCAACCGGGTTTATTGTAGATTTGTCGGAAGTTAAGTTCAATATTTTTTTAAGATTATTTTCGGCTATTTGAACATTTTGTTCAGCTTGGATTATCTGGCTCTCATAAGAAGCAACCTCGGCTTTGGCTTCAAGGATATCAATCGGAGCGGCAATACCCACCTTAACTCTCAACTCGTTCTGTTTCAGAAGCTTCTTTGCTTTTTCGAGTGACTTATTTGTAGCATCCATACTGCGGATCGTGTAGACAAGATTCCAATAATAATCCTCTACATTATAAATGAGATCGATCATCGTGCTTTTCAATTGATGCTTTGAACTGATATGTTCGTTCATTGAGATCAGGATATCTTTCTTTGTCGCAAAAGTACCAAACCCTTTCAAGAGCGGCTGAATGATCGAAAAGTTAAGTTCAGAACTAAGAACGGGATTTATTGTGGAAAATATACTATTAGATTTACCTCTGGAATTTTTCAGCTCAATAGCGAAAGTACCACCTAAGGCAAATCTCTGTTCCAGTTTCAGGTCAAGATTGTAATTTTCATTCTTACTGATATCAGCACCACTGAGAACTCCGCTTGAGGGACGGTTTGTTTCCGAAGTACCCACATTCATTGAAAAATTCGGAATAAAGATCGTATCACTGATAATCTTTGAAAGTCTTGCATTCTCAGCATTTGTCATTTCAATCTGAATATCAATATTGTTTTTAATTGTGTGAAATATTGCTTCCTTCAATGTGAGATCTTTGACCTCATCTTCAGAAAACATAGAAATATTACAAACCATAAATACCGAGATAAGAATTATAAAAAATTTTCTCATAGAGCTCCTCCAACAATAGATTTGATACGGATTTCAAAATAAAAAGTTCCGCTTATTCGAATTTGAGCCCGATTTGACTCAGCCTTCAGAACAATATATATTTTTCCCATGAAGATACTAAAGAAACTAATCTTAGGAATATTTTTGTTGATCGTTTTAATTGCAATTGCACTTTTCATTTATCTTAATGGAACAAAACCTGTTATATCGGGAAAATTTACAATCCCGTCAGGAGAAACCAGAGGCAAAGTCGTAATAGAGAGGGACAAATGGGGTGTCCCCATGATAGAAGCTGAGAACAAAGAGGATATGTTCTGGGCAATGGGATTTGTTCATGCTTCAGACAGACTTTTTCAGATGGACCTGATCAGGAGATTAGCAACAGGAAGACTTTCCGAAGTTTTCGGAAGAAGGGCTCTGGAATCGGACAAGGAACAGAAAGATCTGATGATAGAAGAAGGGATAGCAAGATCCATTAAAGTTATAGCGCCTGAATTAAGAACAATTGTTGAAAGCTATTGCAGGGGTGTGAATTACTATATGAACAAATTCTCCCTGCCTCCCGAATTCAAGATCCTGGGATATAATCCGGAATCATGGGAAATAAAGGACATCCTGGCAATTTTCAAACGGATGGAGATAATACTTGCCAGTTCGGGATCTGAACTATACAACATGAAAGTTACTTCAGCGTTGGGAAATTTGCGAGCAGAAGAACTTCTCTCCGGAACACACGGATCCACTATAATCAACTTTGATGAATATGCTAATTTCATGAACAATATTACTCTTGCTGCTGCCTACGAAAGAGAAATGGCGAATCTGGAAAAATTTGTCGGAAGTAACAACTGGGTTATATCAGGAAGCAAAACAAAAAGCGGAAAATCCATCCTCTGCAACGACCCTCACCTTTCCAATGTTTTCCCGTCATATTTTTATCAAATAAAACTGAGATCAGGAGATATTGAACTTTCAGGGAATTCAATCGCAGGCTCTCCTTTCATTATAATAGGACAGAACTCAAAGATTAGTTGGGGATTTACGAACGTCGGGACAGACGTAATAGATTATTTTGTTCTTAAAACCGACCCCGGGGATGAACACAACTATTATCTGGATGGAGTAAAAACAGAATATGAAGTGATCGAAAAAAAGATAAAAATAAAAGGTGAAAAGGATTATATACATAATATCAAAGTTTCAAAGTTCGGGCCGGTTATGAGATCAGGGGAAACTTATATGGCCAGGCATTCCGTTAATGAATATCCTTCAACAGTTCTTGATGCTATTTACGGGATGAATTTCGCTAATAATTCCAAAGATTTTATTAAAGCTCTCAGAGTGTGGTCATCACCTGCTCAAAATGCTGTATTTGCTGATTCTGACGGGAACATCGGTTATTATCCGACAGGGCTTGTTCCGGTAAGAGCAAAAGGAGACGGTTCCCTCCCTTTATCCGGAGAAAGTATTGATAATCTCTGGAAAGGTTTTTATGATGAAGAGAAGAAACCTTATGTCGAAAACCCGGAGAAAGGTTTCATAGTGACTGCCAACAACAGAGTGATCCCCGAATCAGGGATCCCTCTCTTTGCCAAAAACTGGTACCCGTCATTCAGAGCAGACAGAATATCAGAGATGCTCAATACAGGGGGGAAGCTTTCCGTAGAAGATAATATGGCCTTTCAAACTGACACTTTTTTAAAAAGCGGGGAATTCATTTTGAATATTATCCGGAACCACAACCCTATATCTCCCGAGGCTGTATATGTCCTTGATCAACTTGAGAAGTGGGACCTTAGAGCAGATTCGGGAATCGGGCCATTGCTCTTTTACAGATTTGAGAGGATCCTTTCAGATGAAATGTTCAATGATGAATTTAAAGATGAGGAATCACATTCTCTCATTTCAAGATCATGGATCTACAGGTTGCTCAATTATCCGGACGGAGAATTTGACACAACCATTCTAAACAATTGGGCTGATGATAAAAAAACAGATCAGAAAGAAGAATTTAAGGATATGGTCGAGAGAAGCCTAACTCTCACTTATGAAGATTATCTGATGAGAAAAGAAAAAGGAGATCAGACCTGGACAAATATTCATACACTTGCTTACAAACATCCACTCGGTTCGGTGTTCCCGTTAAAATATTTTATCAACCGGGGCCCTTATGGTACAAAAGGCGGGAAAGATTGTGTAATGGTGTCAACATTCAGGAATAGAAAAGATTTTAATATTGTACATTTATCCACTTTCAGGATGATAATTGACATGAGCGATTACTCAAACTCCAGGATGATCAATTCTTCAGGACAGAGCGGTCATTTCATGAGCAAATTTTATGATGACCAGATCAATTCTTATGTTTCGGGGAAATATAGATTATTTGAAAATCCCCCTTTGAAAAAATATAAAATTGAGATAGTTCTTGAGTAATATCAGATATTATTAAAA
>JAGLQR010000238.1 GCA_023136725.1 Candidatus Aminicenantota bacterium | reverse complement strand
TAGAAGTTGAGAAGAGAATTCCCTTAGTTTTTTACAAAACCCATGTTGATTTTGAACAAACCAACATATATCCGGGTTTTCTCCCTACAGGTGCAGAAGCATTTGCAGAACCGATCAGCAACAGAATGGTACTTCATGGGGATTCATCAAATGAAGAATTAATGAGGACTCTCACTCATGAACTTGCTCATGTGTTTGAATATCAGGTAATGTATAAAAAAAGTTCAAAGAGCCTTTTCCGCTTCAGGCCACCCCCATTGTGGGTAATGGAAGGGTTTTCCGAATTCATTACAAGAGACTGGAACGCATTCAGTTTGTTAACTGTGAGGGATGCAGTTCTGAACGACATGATCCCGTCTCTCAGCAAAAGTGGTGAAATAAGAACCGTGAACCGGTCAGGCAGATCTCCATATGACTTCGGGCATATAATATATGAATTTATTGAGGAAAAATACGGAATAAGAGGTGTAAGAAATCTGCTCTTTTCATTTCGTGGAAATGTGTACGGCTCCAGCAGGAATGTGTTCAGGCAATTCGGGACGACTCAGAAAGAATTCAACTTTGAACTGAGGAAATATATGAAGAACAGATTTAAGGACTTTGTAGCAAAAGAAGATCCCGAGGACTATAACTATATCATTGGACCAAACTTCCCTTTCGCTTATTCTTTCTCACATCAGATATCCCCCGGAGGCGAACTTGCTGCAACAGTGACGGCAAATTTTAAAAGCCGGAAGATAGACATAATTCTTATCTCCATGAAAGATGGCCGTATTATAAAGAACATCACCCCGGGATTTACATCAAAACATGATGGTATCTCTATAAAGTTCAATCCTGAGGACGGCAGCACCTTCACCTGGGATAAAAAGGGGGACAGAATTGCATTCTTTGCACGCAAAGAATACAAGACATACATGGTAATAGTTGATGTTCTGAAGAGCAAAGTTATAAAAATGATAAAACTTAAAGACATCATGGAACCATCCTCCCCTAATTTCACAAATGACGGGAATAACATTTATTTTACCGGTGTCGATGGATCAAAATCATTTATTTACAGACATGACCTTTCTTCCGGCAGAACAGACAGGATTACCAAGGGGTTTCTGTATATTAAATCACTGAATATCTCTTCAACCGGAAAGAAGATCGTATTTTCCGCAAGTGATGGTAAATATTCTCATATCTATATCGGGAATATTGGAAATCCGGAAATGGCCATGAAGATCACTTCCGGGAATTCAAATAATATTACCCCGTCTTTCTCCTCAGACGGGAAAAAGGTATATTTCAGTTCAGATGAAAATGGGGCATACAACCTCTACTCTACAGATATTGAAGAAAAGATGAATTACAGATATACCGATGTTCAGACAGCTATCTTCTTCCCTATGGAAATACCGGGAGAAGAAAACATGCTTCTTATCTCTTCCTACAACAAGGGAAATTTTGTTCTATTGAAAAAAGATATCTCTGAATTCAAGGAGAAAAGGGAGGTTCAGTTTGAAAGCCCTGAAATGGTAAAAGGGGATGATGGGAAAGAGAATATCCGTTTTTCAAAAGAGGTGATCGAAAAATACGGAAGAGAGAATATTCATGGCCCTAAATTCTCCCTTATTGATGGCGAAATAATAGCAAACAGAACTTTCAACAAAGATCTCGAGGAAGATCTGAACTTCAATCTTGCAAACAGAAAAAAGTACAAACCATTTAGTTCTTTAACTGTTCCATCACTCCCACCGATAACAGCAGGATTCGGATCAGACGGATCGATATTCGGATATTCATTCCTCAGGCTTGAAGATATCATGAAGGACCACTCTTTATCCCTGCTGGTCGCATCTTATTATGGCTATCAATCCTATAGCTTGACATATGTTAATCTGAAAAACAGATTCCAATACTTTTCCAGATTATACTGGTACTCTAATTCTTACTTTTTAGGAACCGGTTACTATCTTGAACCTGACTCAACAGCCTACCTTGACAGAGATAATTATGTCCTGATAAGCAGACGAATGGGCCTCACAAGTGGATTTTATTATCCCTTCAGCCGTTCCTACAGAGCTGAGATCTCACTCTCACTGCACTACCAGAAGGAATTGTCGGATGAGTTAATCTATGGGACGGAACTCCCCTATAACCAATTTTTTGACGGCTATGCATTCCCACTGACATTATCTCTTGTGGGAGAAACAACCCGGTTCACAAACATCGGGCCGCTTATGGGACATACATTTAAAGTCTCTGTCAGTAAATATTTCAAACTCGGAAGAGACTTTCTAGATTCATATGCAGTAGATATTGATGCTCGTAAATATTTCAGACTTGCACCTAATACTCTTGTTGCAATGAGAATAACAGGGTTTGCTTCCGGTGGAGAATATCCCCTATTGTTCGGTACCGGAGGAAACAATACACTCCGGGCAGCCCAGTTCAGATCTCTGGTCGGGACAAAAGGATTTGCATTTACAACAGAGTTAAGGTTTCCACTGATAAAATATATTGCTACCCCGATCGGCCTTATGGGTCCCATCAGAGGAGTGTTTTTCTTTGACCTCGGAGGTGTATGGGACGACTCCATACAACCATATACAGGACCGGATCCGTACTGGAAAAATTATTATGATGATCTGAGAACTTTTGATATGTTCTCTGACGGGATTGAATTGAAGGATGCAATTTCCTCATATGGAGTCGCACTTGAAGTTAATATCTGGGGATATCCACTCCATTTTGAATGGGTATATAAGACCAACCTAAAAGAGGCAAGATTTTATGGAATGAAATTCTGGATTGGTTACAATTTTTAACATAGCAAACAACCATATCTCCTGATCATTCACTCTATTTACTATTTTTACAAATAGGATATAATAGTGAATGATTTAGGAGATTAATATGAACATTGATGATCTGTTAAAGATTGCGGTAGAGCGGAAAGCCTCTGATCTCCACCTGAAGGTCGGCAACCATCCTATACTCAGGATCAATGGCAAATTACTTCCGATGGTAGAGCTTAAACGACTTATGCAGGAGGATACCATTGCTATGTCATTCTCTATTATGAATCCTGATCAAAAGGAAAAATTCAAAGTTCAGCATGAGCTTGATATGGCATATTCAGTTCCGGGGCTGGGCAGATTCAGGTGTAATGTGTTTCAGCAGCGTGGAGCTGTCGGTATCGTTTTAAGAATAATCCCCACTCAGGTAAAATCTATCGTTGATCTGAACCTGCCGCTTATACTGGAGAAAATAGCAGATGAGAGAAGGGGAATGGTCCTTGTAACAGGAACTACCGGAAGTGGTAAATCAACCAGCCTTGCTGCAATGATCGATCATATTAATATTCACAGGATAGAGCATATTATGACTATTGAAGATCCGATTGAATATCTTCACAGAGATAAGAAAAGTATCGTGAATCAGAGGGAAATCGGGCATGACACTAACAATTTCTCATCTGCACTGAGGAGTGCTCTCAGGGAAGACCCTGACGTTATCCTCGTTGGAGAGATGAGAGATATGGAGACTATCGA
>JAGLQR010000237.1 GCA_023136725.1 Candidatus Aminicenantota bacterium | reverse complement strand
ACAGCAAATTAATCAGATCATTTATCCTTTTAGTATTTCTTGTTATTACACCTCTGACTTCATCAGAGTTTAATTTTTCAGGATATTATAAATCATTCTTTACTCTGCTGATACCTAAGGATATTGTCTCCGAAGGCGACTACGAGGAGATCCCTGATCTGGGGATGTATTCAGGAAAGATCAGATTAAAGATGTTATATTCCCCGGCGGAATGGATCAGCTTCAGGGCTGAGTATGAACTTACCCCTACAATACTCGATACTGTCGCATTAGGTTCATTTCAGATGCTTACAGGAGTTAATCCTCCGGGATACAGGATCACAGATATTCCTGATAAATTATATCCGGGTGGCAACGATCCGGCAGGTGGTTTTTATATTAATCAGAATCTTGACAGGTTCTTTACAACTCTTTCGTTCAACTTTGCTGATATTTATATCGGACGTCAGGTGATATCATGGGGAAGTTCCTATGTTTTTAATCCTACCGACATTATTTCACCTTTTAACTTCAATGAGATCGATAAAGAGGAGAAGAGAGGAGTTGATGCTCTGAGAGTCAGAATTCCTCTTGGTACAATGGATGAATTGGATATTGGATATGTATTCGGGGATGATCCAGGGATCGAAAATAGCGCTTTTTTTATTCGAAGTAAATTTAATTTATTTAAATCTGATTTTTCACTTCTACTATTAGGATTCAGGCAGAACTTATTGCTGGGATTTGATCTGTCCGGTTCACTCGGAGGAGCGGGGTTGAGGCTGGAAACAGCATATATTCTTGATAAAGTAATGGATAAAGATCTTCCTGAAGAGTTGAAAAACAATTATTTTCGTCTCTCACTGGGACTTGATTATAATTTCAATGATTCAATATATGGATATTTTGAATACCATTTTAATTCACCCGGATCCCTTGATACAGATTATTATTTATCTTTATACACAGAAAATGCATATTCAGAGGGGAGTGTATATCTTCTCGGGAAGCATTACATTTCTGCCGGAATAACTTATCAATTGCACCCGCTTATTCCATTTAGTGCTTTTGCTATCTACAATATGTCAGATAAGTCAATAATAATTTCTCCCTCACTGGAATATAATATAAGTGAAAACATATATTTATCTTTCGGAGCTTTCCTCAGTGCGGGAAAAGGAGCTCAATTTTCAAATATCGATTCTCTGAATCTGAAATCTGAGTTTGGTTCCTATCCTAACCTCATTTTTACCTCTTTTCGAATATATTTCTGATCAGCAATAACTATTTGTTGACCTGAAATGTTGTATCGTTCTTCTCAAGAAAGTTTATGATCTGATTTATTGCAGCAACACCGGCATTGATATTAGCTTCAGATGTCTGAGCTCCCATTTTTTTCGGTGTGAAGAAACATCTGTTTTTGTATTTTTCAACTATTTGTTCAGAACAGTCAGGCGCTATGTCGGAAATATAAACGAAGTCTTCTCTATCGGAAAAGGTTTTGAGTAATTCGGATTCATCAATAACTTCTTTCCTTGCGGTGTTTACAAGAGTGGCTCCTTTCGGCATCTTAGAAAGCAGGGCACTATTTATCGATCCCCGGGTTTTATCGTTATTGGGGATATTAAGGGATATATACTGACATGTTGAATAGAGTTCTTCGACAGTTGAAAGAGGTGAAATACCATCATTTTCAATGACTGAATTTTCAATGAAAGGATCAAAGGCAAAAACTTTCATTCCGAATCCTTTTGCAATTCCCGCAACAAGTTTACCTACATTACCATAAGCATGAATGCCAAGATTCTTCCCTTTCAGTTCTGTCCCCGATTTTCCATTATATTTATTACGAGCCATCATTACCATCATTCCGATAGCGAGCTCTGCGACAGCATTAGAATTTTGTCCCGGGGTGTTCATTACAACTATATTTTTTGCAGAAGCAGAATCAAGATCAACATTATCATACCCGGCTCCGGCTCTTACTATTATCTTCAGATCCTCTGAAGAATTAATGATTTCCTGATCGATCTTATCACTTCTTATTATCATTGCATCATATCCGGGAAGCTTGTCGATGATCTGGCTTTTATCTGAATAAGACTCCAATAAATCAATCTGGTATCCGGCAGTTTCTCCTGCTTTTTTCAACTCTTCTACAGCTTTTGCAGCGAATGGTTTAATTGTTACTACTAACACTTTTTTTGACATTTTATACCTCCCTGAGAAAAGATAATTCTACAAACTTTTTATGTAAAATTCAACTAATTATCTGAAAGTTTTCAAAAGGGAGAATTTTACTCCTTTGAATGGGGGGAGCACATAACATTGACCACCGGAGCATACCTGTCCGCCTCTGATAGTTCCACCTGAAATTCGTACCTCCATGTCATTGTTGAAATTCAAGGCAAGGCCACCATTGTAGAAATTATTAAGGCCGATAATTTTATTATAAGAATATTGATAGGAGAAGAAAAGTGTTATTCCTTTTGCGTGCGCTACCTGCATCGAATAGTCCTGTTCATTAAATTTGAAATTGTTGTCACTATATCGTTTATCTCTTGATGAAATTGTCAGGCTCAGGTAATCTGACAATTGCCATGTGAAAACCATATCAGATTTCTTTATCGGGAAAATAATGTCTCTGATACCGTATGACAGATTAAAAGAGAATTTCTCTCCAAGGTCTATAGCACTAACACCTCCATAAATATGGAAACCATTGTCTTCATATTCCCTATACCTGCCTATATTAAAAAAAAATGATATTTCCGGATCAAAGATCGTATATTGCATAAGTACTCTGACACCCTCAGTGTCATTAATTGAAGTTGTTTCATCTTCTCTGTCAGCTACAGGTGGATTATTCATTTCATTATCAAAATTGGAATATTTTTTGTATTCGAGAAGCAAAGTTGTATGAGATTTGTTAAATGTGAGATTCGAATAGAATGCGTGGCCATTCTTTATCGAATTTTCTACAAAGTCAAGGAATGCCAGTTCTGCATAATAGCTTAAATAACGAAAGAGTTTATTCCCTTTAATATTGAAAGAATATGTCAATCTGTCACCGAGAAGTCTCAATGTATCTTCATCAATAATGTAGCTGAACCTGCCTCCCAACCTGTTATTCTTTGATATTTTGAGATCTATCTCACCTCCGGCTACTCTCCATTTCTGATCGAATGTATCATCATTGATCTCCCCGCCTAATAAACGGAGATCAACTCTATCAGACAGGTACTTAATATCTGCACCCAGAATTGTCCTCTCTCTGAAAATCTCATCATTTTTTTGTACAGAAAGGACAAGTCCATGACCAAGAACTGAATATAGATCACCAACAATAACTTTCAGTTTTTTTGAATTATATCTTACAGTTTTTCTGAAAATATCGAAGTTTGTGTCTGACAAAGTAGTATTTGGATCTCTTTTATAATAATTATTTGTACGGAGGGTAAGGTTGAATGACCATTTTTTTATATTGGCAAAAATTGAAAGAGTTTCATAGAACTGGCCGGAGTTTTCATAGGTATTGTTTAAATTATAAAGGAGCTTGTTGTTTAT
>JAGLQR010000236.1 GCA_023136725.1 Candidatus Aminicenantota bacterium | reverse complement strand
GCACCATCTCCGAAGAGGACACATGTATTCCTGTCTTCCCAGTTTATTACTTTCGACATTGTTTCCGCGCCGGCAATCAATGCCGTTTTTGCCGCACCGGATTTTATGAGTGAATCCGCCATGATCAATGCATAGAGGAAACCTGAACATGCAGCTCCGATATCAAAAGAGGGAACAGTATTTAAACCCAGTTTCTTCTGCGTCCAGTTAGCAGTTGAAGGATAAGCATTATCACCGGTGATCGTTGCAACTACAACAAGGTCTATTTCTGATTTATCAATTCCCGCATCTTTTATAGCCTCTTTTGCAGCCTCAACAACAAGGTCGGAAGTAGCCTGGCCATCAGAAACAAAATGCCTCTCTTTTATCCCGGTACGTGATGTGATCCACTCGTCCGAAGTTTCTACAATTTTCGCCCAGTCATCATTGGTCATTACCCTTTCAGGTAGATAAGAGCCTGTTCCTATTATCTTGGTATTAGTCAACTAAATTCTCTCTGAAGTATATAGAAAAAATCTGAACTCCCAGCTCCCTGTCATCAGAGATAGACTCATCCACTTTTCCCGGTATAAAAGTTTTATCAACTTCTATAATAAACCTGAGTTCATCATTGTTTCCAAGTTTATCTGCAGGGATAATATAATCTTTCTCAAAAATTTTCCCTTCGGGAACAAATTCATCAAGAAGAATATCATTTATCAGTAACCTGATCTTCTGTCCTTCCAGATTATATTCAGAGATCCTCCCTTTAAGTTTCAAAATTGCTTCCTTTTTCGGGTTTTCAATAATACAGACAGCTTTACCTGATGTCCATCTCCACTCACCTATGTTGGGTATCTTTGAATTAAAATCGGTCTCTGACTGGTGCCATCCTTCATCATATACGATCTCAGGAGCATTCAGTGAAGCAGATTGAATATTGAGAACTTTTTCAAAAAGGAGGATCTTCTCATCACTCTTTTCTATATTGTAAAGCCCTACAGAAAGTTTAATTTCCTCATATCCTTCGAAATCAATATCATACTCATCAAGAAATTTCGGGATATATATATCTCTGATATATTCAAATTTTTCTCCCTTTTTCCAGTTTGAAGTTTCTACTTCGGGAAAGTAGTCATCCTGAAATAACATTTCCTTGTTTTTTATTCTCCAGAAGTGGACAAAAACCTTATAATTTTTTTCTATTCCGGCAAATTTCTCATTAAGGTCAAATGAGTACTTCATTTTACCGTAAAGATCATCGGTAACAGCTCCCGGTATCATCTTTACATTGAGATCAATCCCTTTTGTATCACTTTTCTTTCCACAAAATGAAAGGGCGACTAATAATATAAGCAAAATAATTATACTTTTTCTATTCATTGGATCCTCCTAGTTAAAAGATCAGACTTTCAAGAGGTTATTTAACACAATTTACGCTACAAATCAAATTATCCTCTCTAAACAAAAAAGGGGAACGGCATTAAACCGTTCCCCTTTTCAATCTATTTTTAATCTTACTTTTTATCCATATCTTCGAACTCAGCATCAATAACTTCACCCTCTTCAGCTTCCTGTCCACCTTCATTACCCGGGTTTTCACTCTGGGGTTCTCCGGAAGTTTCATCACCCTCCGGCTGTTGCGGAGCTCCGTTCTTGTAAAGTTCTGTTGAAAGCTTTGCTGTTAATTCGTTGATGTTCTCTATCTCATTTTTGATCTTCTCATCATCACCACTTTTGACTGCTTCCTTTCCTGCATTTATTGCAGATTCAATATCATCCTGCATCTCCTGTGGGATTTTGTCCTTATTCTCTTTCTGCAGTTTTTCAAGAGCATAAATGATCTGATCAAGTTTATTTCTGTTCTCTATCACTTCTTTTTGTTTCTTATCATCTTCACTGTGTTTTTCAGCGTCTTTTACCATCTGCTCTATTTCTTCATCAGAGAGTCCACTGGAAGATGTGATAGTGATTGCCTGCTGCTTGTTCGTAGCCATATCCTTTGCAGTAACATTGAGTATTCCGTTTGCATCTATATCAAATGCCACTTCGACCTGAGGAACTCCTCTTGGTGCAGGCGGTAACCCGGTCAGCGTGAATTTACCAAGGGTTCTGTTATCTTTTGCCATTTCCCGTTCACCCTGAAGTACATGTATCTCGACACTGGCCTGATTATCATCAGCAGTTGTAAAAGTATCTGTTTTCTTTGTTGGAATAGTTGTGTTCTTTTCGATCAATTTATGAGTGATCCCGCCGAGAGTTTCGATCCCAAGTGAAAGGGGAGTTACATCCAGAAGCAGGATATCTTTAGCTTCACCACCAAGAACTCCACCCTGAATAGCGGCACCTGAAGCAACAACCTCATCAGGGTTAACCCCTTTTCCGGGCTCTTTTCCGAAAAAGTCCTTTACTGTCTGCTGAACCAGCGGAATTCTCGTGGAACCACCAACGAGCACAACTTCTTTAATTTCTGTAAGCTTAACACCGGCATCATCTACAGCTTTTTTACAAGGATCAAGAGTCTTTTTAACCAGTGCGCCTATTAATTGTTCGAATTTTGTACGAGTAAGCTTCATAACAAGATGCTGAGGCCCTGAAGCATCGGCAGTTATAAACGGTAGATTGATCTCGGTTTCCATTGTTGTGGAGAGTTCGATCTTAGCCTTTTCAGCTGATTCTTTAAGTCTCTGAAGGACCATCTTGTCCTTTCCCAGATCTATCCCTTTATCTTTTTTAAACTCAGTAATTATCCATTCAATAAGAACCTGATCAATGTTATCTCCACCAAGATGAGTATCACCATTGGTAGATTTTACCTCAACTATATTTTCACCGATCTCCAGAATTGAAATATCAAAGGTTCCACCTCCGAAATCAAATACAGCGATCATCTGATCCGTACTTTTATCAAGTCCATATGCAAGTGCTGCTGCTGTCGGTTCGTTAATTATCCTTTTTACTTCCAGCCCTGCGATCTTGCCGGCATCTTTTGTTGCCTGTCTTTGAGAGTCATTAAAATATGCCGGAACTGTAATAACAGCCTCAGTAACATCCTCACCAAGATAATCTTCAGCTGCTTCCTTCAGTTTTTTCAGAATCAAAGCTGATATCTCCGGTGGAGAATGGAGTTTTCCGTTAATATCTACTCTCGCATCATTCTTCGGGCCCTTTACAACTTTGTAAGGAACCATCTTTATCTCTTCGCTGATCTCAGAGAAACGCCTTCCCATAAATCTTTTTATCGACGATACCGTGTTCTCCGGGTTTGTTACTGCCTGCCTTTTTGCTACCTGGCCTACAAGTCTTTCACCATCCTTTGTAAATGCAACTACTGATGGTGTGGTCCTTCCCCCTTCAGAACTGGGTATGATTTTTGCTTCTCCTTTTTCCATTACTGCAACAACCGAGTTAGTTGTTCCAAGGTCAATTCCTATAATTTTTCCCATATTTACCTCCAAAGTATTTATTCAATTACATAATAATACAAAAACAATTATTTGTCAACACACATATTATATTTATCTGAGTGTATCATCATCATATTTGGGCGGCTTATTCCGTAATTACTTTTGACTAGCGCAGAATTG
>JAGLQR010000235.1 GCA_023136725.1 Candidatus Aminicenantota bacterium | reverse complement strand
AACCCTCAATGGAATGTATCTCATCTTGTGTTCGCTTTTTGTTCGCTTACAGTATAGTATAGTTTTATCTTATTTTCAATAGCATTTAATCTTTTATCCGGTTTATACAGGGCTGAGGTTAAAAAACAAAAAAGTGTTTATCCCCTCTTGTAAACTATCGCAACAACCGTTACGTCATCACCACCCATATTAATGGTAAGTCCATAAGGCCTTTCGGGATCAATATTTATCTGAGCGTCTCCTGCTCTTCCGGTCAACTGCTCCCATATCGTTACCGCCTGATGAACACCGGTCGCACCTGTGGGGTGTCCCCATCCTATCAATCCACCGGTTGTATTCATCGGGATCTTACCATCTCTTGCAGTGTTTCCTTCAGCTACAAAATCTGCCCCCTCTCCCGGTTTTGCATATCCGAGTGCTTCCACTGCCAGAATCCCTGCTATGGTAAAACAATCATGAGTTTCGATAGTTCCAAGATCATCAATTGTGATCCCTGCAGAAGCTAACGCTTCCTCTGCTGCCATTTTTATTGTGCTCAGTGTTGTCAGATCTTCTGGTGGAGCTGTGATATCTGCTTCGCATTGCCCCCACCCTACCACTTCAACTGCATCCTTTTTATCGATCCCGATCTTTTCAAGGCCCTCTTCAGATACTATTGCTATTGAAGATGCTCCATCTGAAACTTTTGAGCAATCAAATATATTCAGATTGTCAACAAATGTTTTTCCATTCGGTTCACTCATACCAAGAGCTTCCAGATCCTCAACTTTATTATGAAATTCCTGAGCGGTCGGGCAAAGACGTGCATTTTCAATTGCATTACTGAACCACCTTGCCAAACCCTTTCTTGAACTCTCTCTTCCATACTTTTCAAAATATGCTCCTGCCCTGTCACTGAATTGACCTGGGAAAAAATATGCATGCCCCTTTTTCCTTTCCTTATACCATCCGGCACCGGCAAGGATATCAGCTCCATAGATCGCCTTTACGGTGTTCTGCACCTCTACACCTATGGTCAGCACAACATCTGCAGTTTCAGCAAGGACCGACCTTATCCCTGACATAAGAGCAAGTCCGCCTGATCCGCATGCGCCCTCAACACTTGTTGCAGGTTTTCCATAAAGGTCCTTATCAATCATGGGAATAAATCCCGGGAGATTTGCCTGCTTATTGAACCGTGCAGCCATAAAATTACCTATCACACTTTCATCAACATTCTTTCCACCGCCGATCTTTGACAGGGTCCCTTCTCCACTCTCTTTAATATAGTGTTCTATACCGGGACGGGGTTTCTTCGGGTGAAATTCTTTTCTTCCTGTTCCGAGTGATACTGTATTAAAACCTGCTGTCATGTATACTTTTTTTCTTAATTTTTTCATTTTTTACCCCTGATTTAAAAAGTCATTTATAGGACCGTATGCATGGAAAAACCCTGTAAGCATAACTGTATTAACATCCGTTTCATTCGCGGCAACATTATCCGCTACAAGTTTTTCACCTATCTCTTTTGATCTCTTTAAGTATCTTACAGCGAGATCTGATCCATTCGAAGTCACACCCTTCAAAGTGATAAAATACCCCTTTAGAATATCATCCTTATCTTTTTCTCTAATTATACTCCTCCAGGCAGGAACACAATCAGGAATAGACCCCAGGAATTCATCTGTCTTTCCCTTAAGATCATCTACAGGGACATATACTTTGTTATCAGGATCATAGATCGCCACCGGGCGTCCTTTCTCATACTTAAGAAAACCATCTTTTTGAGATCCATCCGAATTTTGTCCGCCCCTGACATTCTGATCGATCATCATATCGAGGATATCACTGTGAAGATCTTCATTCTCCAGATGTGGATTCATCACCTGCATTATATATTGACATACATCTATCCCGACATAATCGATCAGCTGGAATATTCCCATCGGTCTTACAAGAAGTTCCTGGCTTACTTTGTTGAGTGCATAAACACCTCCTGTAAATCCGAGATCACTGCTAATCCTTTTTGCCTCCTCAATACCATGGAGAGCATCTCTCATAAAGTGACCATTCCCGATAAATCCGGCAAAATCATTTGAAGGAACCGTGATTTTTCTGAGTTTTGACGCGAAGGTGGCAGCAAATTCTTTAAGTTCGGGAAGAGTTTTATCTGTGACTATAACCTCTACAAGTTTTTGAACTGCCGGGGGATTATAAAAGTGAAATCCCAATATCCTGCCTCCCAGTTCAGCTTTACTATCAAGACTTCCTATCGGTACAGAAGAGGTGTTTGTAAAATACCAGGGAGATAATTTTGTGTTATCTTCAATATCCCTGAAGATCTTTACCTTTAATTCAGGATTCTCATTTACTGCTTCAAATATCAAATTTGACCTGTAAGCAGGATCAAGCCCGGTAGTTGGCCTGACAACACTCATCACATCAAAAACATATTGTTCGATTATTTCCCCATTCTCGATCAGGTCAGCCCTGTCGGCATATGCACTCCGTAATGCAACAGTTTTCTTTTCTGCTATTTTTGTGATCTGGACTCTGAGATAATCCATAAGTCCTGCCAGCCCGGAATCAGAAACATCCATTGCATTCAGAATAAAATTTCGACCTTTGTTTTCAGGTTTCAAACTCAGGTCTGCCATTTCAACTGCAGTAAGAAGCAATATCCCGCTCCCCATTTTTCCTGCAGCTCCAAGTACAGTTACATTCTCAAGAATATCTTCATATTTCATTTATTTCTCCTCCCAATTTGGCGTCCTTTTTTCAAGAAAAGCCTTCATCCCTTCAGTCCCTTCATTCCCGAAAAGTGTCCCGAATTCTTCAGCTTCAATTTCAGCTCCGGAATCAATATCGGTCTCGATACCTTTACGGACAACTTTTTTTATTAATGAAATAGCTTTAGGCCCCTTTGTTAATATTTTTTTCATTAACTCAAGTGAAGTATTTAAAAGTTCTTCCTGCTCAACAACCATCTGAACCAGGCCTATTCTCAAGGCCTCATCAGATCCGATCATATCAGCTGTCATCAGGAGGTGAAAAGCATTCCCCAATCCTACATGCCGCGACAACCTCTGGGTCCCGGCAAATCCGGGAATAAGTCCCAAATTAACTTCAGGTTGTCCGAACTTTGCTTTCACTCCGGCAATCCTAATATCACAAGCCATTGCCAGTTCACATCCTCCACCGAGAGCAAAACCGTTAACTGCTGCTATCACAGGTTTATTGAACAATTCAATATTCCTGAACACTTTCTGCCCACCTTTTGAAAATTTGATTGCAGCAGCTTCATCCATATTAACCATCTCGGAAATATCCGCTCCGGCTACAAATGCTTTCCCTTCACCTGTAATAATCAAACCTTTTACAGAGTTATTATTCCTTAGTTCTTCCAGCAGTGAATCCATCTCAGTAAAAAATCTGCTGTTTAATGCATTTAAAGCTTCAGGGCGGCTTATATATATCAAACCGATATTATCCCTTACATCAAGCTTTAATATCTCATAATCCATAAAGTCCTCCTATTAAATTAAATATATAATTTTTTGATATCACAAGAGGAAAATATTGTCAATTTAGA
>JAGLQR010000234.1 GCA_023136725.1 Candidatus Aminicenantota bacterium | reverse complement strand
GTCAGGATCAGCCATGGGATCACAATTGCAAGGTTAAATTTTATATTATCAGATATGAATTTCCCAGCACTTTCAGACAGGTAAACTATCTTGCCGACTGTTTTATAACCCCAATACCAGATAATGGCGAAATGGAGTATAAATATTGCAAGTACTATTATATCTCCGGTAAATGTTATACCCCCGAACCTGAAAACTGACATAACAATTACTTTGAGATCAAATATGTATATTTCAAGTGTAAATATGATAATTGCTTTTATCATTGAGAGGTTGGTAATTCTCAGATATCCGGATCTGAACACACCGGGATGCATATCTTTCTCCCGGTACTTTTTCTTCAGCCTTAGAAAAGAATTCCGGATATGGAGAGAAAACAAAAATATAAGTATCGGAATTATGAGAATATCCTGAAAAACCGGGAAAACATCATTCGGGGTTCCGGGTGCGGTAACAAATATGGCTACAGCTATAATAAAGTATAAAAAATTTTTGTATATCATGATCCCCAAATAAGGTCTGACTTCTCCGCTTTAACAAATATATTTTATATCTAACCCCGGCAAATTGCAATAGAGCTCATCCGGTGATAGAATATCTCATTAATAAAGGGGTAGAAATAATGGGCAAAAATGTGTATGAAAACATTCTGGATGTGGTCGGAAATACACCGATGGTAAAACTTCAAAAAGTTGCAGCAGGGACCGGAAGTGAAATATTCGCAAAACTTGAATTCATGAACCCGATGGGTAGCGTAAAAGACAGAGCTGCTAAATATATGATCGAAAAAGCTGAAGAGGATGGCCGCATTAAGGATGGACAGCTTATTATTGAGAACTCTTCAGGAAATACAGCATTGGGACTTGCTCTCGTTGCAATTCAGAAAGGTTACAGGCTGAAGGTGGTAGTGAGGGACAGGATCAGTAAAGAGAAGATCAATCAACTCGAAGCACTTGGTGTAGATGTTCATAAAGTTGATAGTTCACTACCTCCTGAAGATCCTGACAGCTACAATAAGATAACCCCGAGGATGGTTAAGGAAATTCCGGAATGTTACTTCCCTGACCAGCATAACAACACAGAGAATAACGATTCACACTATAACTCTACCGGACCTGAGATCTGGGAACAAATGGATGGGAAGATAGATTATTTCATAGCAGGCATTGGCACCGGTGGAACTATCGGCGGTGTTGCCAGATATCTGAAAGAGAAAGACCCGGGAATAAAAGTGATTGCTATTGATCCGTTCGGTTCCATTTTTTACAACTATTTTAAAACAGGAAAAATAACTGAATCCTCCCCATACCTTATCGAAGGACTCGGGGATGAGTTTCTGATAGAGTGTGCAGACTTTTCCAACATTGATGACATCTACCAGGTTTCAGATAAAGACTCATTCCAGTTTGCAAGAAAGCTCATGAAAGAAGAGGGCATACTGGGAGGAGGCTCAAGCGGTTCAGCTCTCTGGGGCGCCCTGAAACTTGCAGATTCACTTGAGAAACCTGCAAGAATAGTTACGATCTTCCCGGACGGATCCGGACGCTATCTCAGCACAATATTTAATGATAACTGGATGAAGAAGAACAACCTTCTTTAGATCCGTTCTTTATTTATTCAGTTCAGTAATATGCAGTTCCCAGGTTTCTTCATCTTCATCTTCGATCAATGAGTACATTTTGTCATTATCAATAGAGTAAAGAATTGCATAATATGTGAAGGGGACATATCTGTCCAGCGGTACAAAAAGTCTCTTAATTTCATTTCCCTTCATATCAAGAATGACACATTCCCAAAGCTCCCCATTCCTTTTATAGGTGATCACATGTAGTTGGTTATCTGCAATGTATAGGTCACGTATCGCCGGAAAATATTCTTTGAATTTAATGAATTGCTTAACATTTTCATAAAACTGTTTATATGGAGAGTATTTTTTAAACCATTCATGGGTATCCGACTTGAACTTTTCAGGGATACTCACTTTGTCAAATTTCTTTTCAATTTTACTTATCCTTTTTCCTATATGATCAAAAATGCTGATCACAAAATCTTTATTACTTTCAGGGATCACGATCAAATCCTTATAAGATGGATTATGAGTTATGGCACTTAATGGAAGCATGAAATCATCTCGGGGATTAACAGAGATGTTTGTATGAAATAATTTTTTCATTTCTTTCAGATTGTTCGAGTACAATCTGATACTTATTCTGAACTTCTCCTCATCATCCGGAGAAGGGCCGATCGCAACAAAATTATCCTTCACCTGATAAAGGACAAGATTTGCAAATGCCTTCCGCTCTCTCAGGAATTCCCCCATAGGGTTAAAATATGAGAGCTTGTTATTGCTGTTAACAACAAGTTCTCCATTCACAAATGACATCGACATGGGAGGACCGTAAGGCCTGGCCATAAATTCTCTGGGGCCTTCTCCCGATTTCCCGAATTTATTTATTAACTTCATATCTTTAATGGAATAAATTGAAATGGTCGTTTTTTCAAGCACATACAGTTTATTGTTTTTAACAATGATCAATGAAGGCTTTACGAGGTCCTCCATCATATGAATTTCCGAGAAAATGAAACCGGAAAATATTAACAATACAATCACTAACAGGATTGCTCTATTCATGAATCCCTCCTGATTGTTAATAAACGAAATCAGAAGTTAAATGTTCCCAACAAGGTATAGGTTAACCTTTTATGACTCCGAGGGGATTTAATTTTGTTACGATATCCACAAGATCTTTCTGGTTATCCATAACTTTGTTAATATCCTTATAAGCACCACTGGCCTCATCAAGATCCTTCCTGCTGTGGAGAGAATGAATAATCCCGAGTTTATCAAGTTTCGCCCTTTCAAATTCAAGATCAAGGTCTCTTACTGCCTGCCGCCTTCCCAGTTTCCTGCCCGCTCCATGAGAGCAGGACATGAAACTATCCGGGTTACCTTTTCCCTCAACGATAAAACTGGAAGTACCCTGAGACCCCGGGACTATCCCTTTTTCCCCGGCTTTTGCACTGGTTGCGCCTTTCCTGTGAACAAATACCCTTGATCCGAAATGGACCTCTGATGAAGCATAATTATGGGCTATGTTAATAAAATTATCAAAGCTGATTTCCCGGTTTAGATTTCCAGAGAAGACCTCCTTTACCCTTTCCATCATCAGTTTTCTGCTTGCAAAAGCAAAATCGACACAATACTGCATCTCCTCAAGATATTTTTTTTCCTCATCGGAACCCGGAGATAAATATGCCAGGTCCCATTCAGGCGGCACTCTTTTCCGGATTGAGCCCGTCTGCTTTTTTGCAACCCTGTTATAATGTTCGGCAACCTTATAACCGATATTTCTGCTTCCTGAATGGACCATCAGCCATATGTAACCATCATTTCCCTTTTGTATTTCGATGAAATGGTTACCGCCGCCAAGGGTACCAAGCTGTTTGAGAGCATTTTTGTATTCACGATTTACTATAAGCCCTTTTCTGAAGGTAAAGTGATCCCTTCCGGGCATAAGATATTCATTCTGTTCTTTTTTATGATGGGAAAACCCTACCGGGACAAGTCTCCTTACCCCGTTCAGAATAC
>JAGLQR010000233.1 GCA_023136725.1 Candidatus Aminicenantota bacterium | reverse complement strand
GAAAAGGATTTTGTAGCTATCAAGACACACTTCGGAGAAAAGAAGATCAACGGATTTGTTAAACCTGAATTCATGGGACTGATGGGACGTTTTGTCAAAGCCAGGGGAGGCAGCCCTTTTTTAACAGAGACATCAACTCTTTACAGAGGAGACAGGAGTAATGCTGTAGATCATATCAAGCTGGCAATTGATCATGGATTTACATTTGAGGCCACCGGAATGCCGGTTATAATGTCTGACGGGATTCATGGCGATGAAGAGGTTGAAGTAAGTATAAAAGGAAAAATTTATGCTAAAGTAAAGATTGCAGCACTCCTTTCAAAAATCCAGGGACTTGTTGTCACAACTCATTTTACCGGACATATAGTTTCCGGATTCGGGGGAGCCCTGAAGAATATGGGGATGGGACTTGCAAGCCGGAGAGGAAAAATGATCCAGCACTCTACTTCAAAACCGACGATCAAAAAAAAGAAATGTACTGCATGTGGAGAGTGTATCCGTTGGTGCCCTGTGGAAGCTATTGATTTTAAGGAAGGGAAAGCTGAGATAAATTCCGGTATATGTATAGGATGTGCTGAATGCCTGGCCGTATGCAGATTTGATGCTGTTGTTTATAATTGGAGTGAAAGTTATGAAAAATTGCAGCAGAAGATTGCGGAGCATGCAATGGGCGTATCGGAAATTATGGAAGGCAAAGCCTTATATATAAATTTTTTAACAAGTATTTCAAAGGATTGTGATTGTATGGGAACATATGAAAAAGTTACACCTGATATCGGGATTCTTATCTCGAAAGATCCTGTTGCTATTGATAGTGCATCATTATACCTTGTTGAAAAAAGGTCAGGGAAAAAACTATCGGAACTCAGTCATAATATTCCATACAGAGTTCAGCTTGATCATGCAGTTGATATAGGATTCGGGACAACAGAATTTGAATTGGTTGATGCAGATTAAAAAGTAAAAACGAAAGATCCACTGAAATAAAAACCGTTCTTGAAACCTCCCTCTATTCTCAATTCAATATTTTCCGTCGGATTTATCATGACCCCGACCGGGAGATGACCGACAGGAATGACCTTCTTTACATTGAAAGATTCGTCGATTGTAGTTCCGAGTTCATCCACTTGCATGGCATCAGATTTCAGATTGATATAGCCAATTCCTATACCACCTCCGATATAAGGCCTTACAGGGAGTCCGGGCAGAAGACACATTATAATTGTCGCAGTAAAATTTATCTGACTTACCTCACCATACCCTTCAATCCTTGCATCATCCTGAGATAACCGCCATTGGCCTTCACCTTTCATGTTGCTTATCTCCAGGGAATAGAGCCCTGAGAATACGGAACGATTTCCGGATGGTCCGTAACTCCTTATTTCCAAACTATAGAATTTTCCTTCAATTCCGGGGTGTTCGAACATTATCAGATCTAGAAGCTGATCCGGAATACCAAAATAACCGGTCCTGAAACCGATTCCTGTTTTAGCCGGTTCCGGCTGAATAACTAAAGTAGATGCGAAAATTATTAATATTAAAAAAAATATTTTTTTATTCATATTTCCCGGTCAGTTAAGCCTGTAGTTCGGTGATTCCTCAGTGATCATTACATCGTGAACATGGCTCTCTTTAAGTGATGCACTTGTGATCCTTACAAAACTGGATTTTTTCCTCAGTTCATCTATATTGCTACATCCGGTCAGACCCATTCCTGCTTTGACACCGCCGATCATTAATGGTATCAGATCCATTACACTTCCCCTGTAGGGAACTCTGCCTTCAATTCCTTCCGGTACCAGTTTGGATTCTGAATACTCGTCTTCCTGAAAATATCTGTCTTTACTTCCTTCCTTCATTGCTCCGATAGAACCCATACCTCTATACTTTTTATATGACCTTCCCTGATATATTACCAGTTCTCCCGGACTTTCATCTGTTCCTGCAAGGAGAGATCCCAGCATTACCGAGTTGGCCCCTGCGGCAAGTGCCTTTGTAATATCTCCGGAAAATTTAATTCCCCCGTCAGCGATAAGAGGAATATTATCTCCTGTAACTTTTGCTACTTCCATAATTGCGCTGATCTGGGGCATTCCGGCACCTGTCACCATCCTGGTAGTGCAGATAGAACCAGGCCCAATACCGACTTTAACAGCATCAACTCCCAGGTCTATCAGATCTTTTGCAGCTTCACCTGTGGCGATATTTCCTGCAATAAGTTCTATTTCAGGATACTCTTTTCTAATGACTCCAATAATATCCATTACTTTTCTTGAATGACCGTGAGAGGTGTCAACAACTATGACATCAACCTTTACATCAGACAGGGCTCTGACTCTCTCCATTGTATCTTTCCCGGTTCCAACCGCAGCTCCGACCAGAAGCCGCCCGAATTTGTCTTTTGATGCAAGAGGGAATTTTGCTGCTTTCAATATATCTTTTAGTGTAATAAGTCCGATCAGTGTATTATCGTTGGCAATAACCGGTAATTTTTCTATCTTATTCTGGTGGAGGAGTTTCTTGGCTTCTTCCATCTTGATGTCATCTGAAACGGTTATCAGATTTTCGGATGTCATAAAATCGCTGATATCCTGATCCAGTTTGGTTGTGAATCTCATATCTCTATTAGTTAATATCCCCATCAATTTTCCTGCATCATCTATAATAGGGAGGCCTGATATACCTTTTTCCTTTACGAGCTGTAATGCTTCATAGATCTTGTTATGTGGTTTCAGTGTGATAGGATCTACGATCATTCCGGACTCTGACCTTTTTACTTTTTTTACAAGCGAAGCCTGTTCAGCGATACTCATATTTTTATGAATTATTGATATCCCGCCAAGTTGTGCCATTGCTATTGCCATCCCCGCTTCAGAAACTGTATCCATTGCTGCTGATATAAGGGGAGTATTAAGGTTTAGATTTCTGGTGAATCTTGTGGAGACATCTACTTCATTTGGAATTACTTCAGAATAACCCGGAACAAGTAAAACATCGTCAAAGGTAAGGCCCTTAAAATTCTTAAATTTTTTTTCCATACTATCTTCTCTTCTTTTTCTTCTTCTTTTTTCCTGATTTCCTTCCGGGCATTTTGGAACTCGGCCTGGCTAATTTAGAACTTTTCTTTTGTCTCAAATTTTCTATTTCATCTTCAGCAACCGGTTTGAAAAAGAATAAGGTTCTTATCACTTCATCATCTATCCGGTCTTGAAGTTCCTGAAAGAGGCCAAAACTCTCTTTCTTATATTCAATAAGCGGATCTTTCTGAGCATAACCCCTAAGGCCTATCCCTTCCTTGAGATGATCTATATTAAGAAGGTGGTCTTTCCATTGGGTATCAATGATCTGCAGCATGATCCATCTTTCGAACTCCCTTAAGTGCTCCGATCCGATGAGCTCTTCTTTTGAATTGTAAGAGTTATTTATTGCTGTAAGAATAGTGTCCCGGATCTCATAATAGGGGAGTTCGGAGATTTTCTCATCAAGAGCATCACTTGTATTAATAGCGTATTGTGCGGCTATTTCCTTCTCAAATGATTCAGTGTTCCACTCTTCAGGATCTTTATTCTCATCAAGGTGATACTTTATTATACTTT
>JAGLQR010000232.1 GCA_023136725.1 Candidatus Aminicenantota bacterium | reverse complement strand
TGAGTAATATCAGATATTATTAAAATTTTTCTCTATAATAAATGTTACAGGTCCGTCATTTACTGAAGAAATGTCCATCATGGCTCCGAAAATACCTCTCTCAACTTTTATCTTACTGGAAAGTTTTTCACAAAAATGATCGTAAAGTTTTTCGGCTTTTTCCGGTTCTAGAGCATTTGAAAAGTCGGGCCTGCGACCCTTTCTTATAAATGAAGCAAGAGTGAATTGAGAAATCGACAAAATTGCACCGCCGGGAACATCTAGAACGGCCCTGTCCATTTTATCATCTTCATCAGGGAATATTCGTAGATTTAAAACCTTCTCGGCTACAAATTCTATTTCTCTTTCAGAATCACCCTTTTCAATTCCTGCATAGATGAGCAAACCCGTACCGATCTTCCCGACTATTTTTGAGTTTACTTTGACATCAGCTGAACTTACTCTCTGGACAACTATTCTCAATTTTTTGTTCCCTTGTTTATTTAACGCTCTTTTTAAGTCTCATCGGACTGAAATATACAGGTTTTCTCAAAATTGGTGAATCCATATCGATGAGATCATTTTGTTCTCCCTTCGCAGGGTTTCCTGTATCCGTATTATTATTTCTATAATGATGTTCTATATTGATATTGAAGATGTAATACAATCCTGATCTCTTTGCATTAATACTCTTAATAAGAAGGTATTGCCCTGTATCAGGAAACAGCCTTATGAACTCAGCACCATATCTGAATCCGGCAGAAAATTTTAGTTCTGTCCTTTTTATTTTAATTCCCAGGAATCCTTCGAAAGAAGAACTCAATTCTCCATCCTCTCCTGAATCAATCACTTCCGAGATTTTGAGTCCTATTATACCAGCCTTTTCTCCCGTTTTTTTCATTGTAGATTTAAAAGAACCTTCTAAAATATCCCGAACCTTCAACTTCCGTACAAATTCCAGTTCTACTTCCCTGAACAATTGTAACTCTTTATTATCACTCTGAACGAACACAGCTTTTTCAATATGTGCATTAGATATTCTTAAAGAATATTCTTTTATATCCCTCTTTAATACATTAATTTTTTTTATAGAAGGGAATACATATATCCATAGGTAGATTAGAAGAAAAGAAAAAAGGAAAAGAATAAATGAAATTTTTCCAAGGAAATTTCTTTTTTTCATTCTGCGGAGACCTCACCCTTCAGAACAAATGAATTTCTGTTCTTACCGGTAATTAACTTTGACAGAATAAATGCTCCTGTCGAACTCTCAAATTTATCAGACATATTTTCAAGATCTCTGATCCTGTTAAAAAAACCTGTTATCTCGAAATCGAAGGCGCCTGTCCTGCTTTTTATACTGATCTCTGTGAATCTTAACTTACGGTTATCTAACCTGATCAGAGCATTAATGAAATCTGAAATGGATGAGTTGATGGCACCAGGCCGGTTTATAATAAAAACTTTCTTGAAATAATCGGCTCTTGTTTTCTTTAACTCCAATATTCTGACCTGATTCTCTTCTATAGTATTGAGTTCTGATCTCAAATCATGAAGCTCTTTACCATATTTTCCTTTATTTTTCTCATAGAAAATAAACCCTGCACTAAAAATCAGGATCAACAATACGAGTGAAATAACTCTTGCTTTCATTTTCGTCCCTACATCCTCTCCGGCACCGGAATACCCATGATTCCAAAAAGCAGGGAGAGATTCTCCCTGAAAAGGATCAGAAGTGCAATCCTCAACTCCTTAAGATCTTTGTTCTTCTCCGAGATAATAGGATATTGGTGATAATACTGGTTCAATTTCTGACAAAGTTGATAAGAATGGCTTGCAATCGATGATATTTCCCTCTTTTCAACAGCATAATCAAGCTGGATCTCAATTAGTGAGATTTGAAGTAAAATATCAAAATAGAGTTCCGCCTCATCCGGGCCAAACATTGATATATCGGGAGAACTCTGCGCGATCACAGATTCACCCATTTTCCTGAAGATACTATTTATCCTTACGATTGTGTACTGCATATACGGGCCTGTATCCCCTTCGAAGGATAAAGCATCATCAAAGTCGAATGATATCACTGAATTTGAGTTGAACTTGATCATATAGTATCGCAATGCTCCTACTGCTATATCTCTTGCAATGGAATCAATAGCATCATTGCTCAGGTCAGGGTTCCTCTTCAGTATTTCCCCTCTTGATTTTTCGATCAGTTTATCAATAAGCTCTTCCCCGCTGACAGCAATTCCTTTTCTTCCCGAGACCTCTATATATGATCTGTTTTTCTCTTCATCTGATAATTCAAATCCCATGGCTTCAACACATCCGGGGGTCAAAGCAACCATTTCATAAGAAAAATGGATATATTCTTTCTCTTTCCCTTTCTCCCCAAGCGGTTTTATTACCTCTTCTGAAATTATCTTCTGAAGATAGGACTGTCTTACATCTATTACTGTGAATACTCTATCCCCGTTACCATAATTTAATTCAAGATCACTTTCAGTAAAGCCGGACATATGAATAATTTTTCCATCATTGTATTCAAAGAATTTTGTGAAATAAAAATCTTTTCCGAGAAGGCCTACTTTCCAGAGGGCATAAGCTATATCCTTCGCTATGTATGTAGCCGTTCCATTAGATCTGACAACGATCTTTTCTATATTCTCCCCTTTGTAATTTATTACCCAGCACCCTTTTTTTTCGGGATCTTCTGACATATACATAATATTTTTATCTTTTAAAAACTTTGCTGCCTCATCAAATAACTTGAGTTCTATAATATCGCTCTCTTTTACAAGACTGTCATACCTTATATTCAATCGTTCCATCAGATTGATGTGATCTTTAACTACAACTTCCGAAATATATGAACTTACTGAATAATAGGGATCCTCTTTTTCCTCGATCTTTTTATGAACATGATTACGTGATTCACCTTTCTTCTCATCTCCGGCGATCTGAGAACTATAATACGGGTACCTCTTCCAGAGGAACACTGGAAGATTTTCCATATTCATTATCTCATCAATACTCTTTCCATCATGTTCCAGCAATCCCCAGACCACATCAGCAACCTGGATCCCGGTATCATCAAGGTAATTCTGAACTTCAACCTCAAAACCGAGAAATCTGAGAGCTTTGGCAAGCGTATCCCCAAGGCTGGAGTTTCTGATATGCCCGATGTGAGCAGATTTGTTCGGGTTAATGCTGGTATGCTCTACAATCACCTTTACATCGGTCTTCCCGGGCCTCTTTTCCCTCTTCTTGAGAATATGGTCCAGAAATTTTCCCCTGTCCAATATAAAGTTGAGGAATCCACCACCTTCTATCTTAACTTCACTTACCGCAGGAATCTTTCCTGAAAGATCCTCAACCAGCTTTTTCCCGATCAGGAATGGTTTCTCACCGGACTTTTTTGCAAGAATAAAAGGTATGGTCGTTGATATGTCACCAAACTTTCTAACAGGAGGGATAGAGAACTGAATGTCTTTTTTTTCAATATCAAAGTTAGTTTTAAGTGTATCAAATAATATGTTTCTGAGCTCGTTCTGAATTGTTATCATCTTTCCCTCGTGACTATGCTGACCTGAGGAATTATATCATCTATTTTCCGTGAACTCAAAA
>JAGLQR010000231.1 GCA_023136725.1 Candidatus Aminicenantota bacterium | reverse complement strand
ATGGAACCCGGGATAACATCCAGTCCTGAATTTCCAAAGGTCTCTTTTGCTTTGGACTTGTTTCCCATCAGGGCAATTGAATTTGATCGGGGCCCTATGAATGTGAGTTTTTGCTGAAAGCACATTTTTGCAAAGAGTTCATCTTCAGCAAGAAATCCATAACCGGGATGTACAGCTTGAGATCCTGTATTGATCGCTGCCTGGAGTATAGCCTCTCTGTTAAGATAACTCAGGCTGCTTTTTCCCGGTCCGATGCAAATCTTATTTTTTATATCTTTCAAATAAGGGAGATCAGAATCAGCTTCTGAATATACCGGAATTGGTTCTATATTTAAGTCATTGCAAGCTCTGATTATCCTCTCAGCCACCTCACCCCTGTTTGCTATTAAGATTTTCCTGAACAATTCATTACCCCTTTTTAGTTTAGAAAACACAGTGTAAAAAGTCAACTTGTAACAGAATGTAGGGTTAGTTAAGTTTATACCTTTTTAGTTTTTCATACAAAGCTGTCCTGCTTATTTGCATATCTGCAGCAACAAGTGTTTTATTCCACTTATGTTTGTTAAGCAATCCGATTATAAACTCTTTTTCCAAAGTTTTGTCCGAGGATCTTCTGAACTTTTTTGTGGCTTTAGCTCTACTGACAATCTCATCTTTAAGATGTGACAGGTCAACTATGTCATCATTTTCTGATAGAGAGATGATCTTATTGATCTCATTTCTCAACTCCCTGATATTTCCGGGCCAGTCATAACCTTCGAGAACTTCTATGGCTTCTTTTGTAAAACCTTTGATTACTATTTTATTTCTTTCTGAGAATATTTTAACAAAATAGTTTATGAGGGGGAGAATATCATCCTTTCTTTCCCTGAGTGGTATCAGGTTCAGAGAAACATGGTTCAATCTGTAAAAAAGATCTTCTCTGAATATCTTATCTGCTACAAGATTTGAAATGTTTTTGTGGGTCAGGCAAATAATTCTCAGTTTTACTGTGATCGGGACATTGCCCCCGATCCTGTAAAATTGTTCCTCCTGGATAGCACGGAGAAGTTTTTTCTGAAGGCTTAACGGCATATCCCCAATCTCATCAAGTACAAGTGTTCCTCCTGAAGAAAGTTCCAGTTTCCCTTTTTTCTGTTCTCCTGCATCAGTAAAAGCTCCCTTCTCATGGCCGAATAATTCGTCTTCCATAAGATTCTCCGGAATTGCCGCACAATTTAAGGCAACGAATTCTTTTTTATATCTTTTTGAATGTGAGTGGATTAGCCTGGCTATAAGCTCTTTCCCGGTTCCGGTCTCTCCCTGGATAATAACGAATAGATCTGTAACTGCTATTTTCTTCGATTTTGATAAAAGGTTGAGGAAGATCTGATTGTTTGTGATTATTTCAGGTATATCACGCCCTTCTTCTTTTGGAGATATGCTTATTTGCTCAATAAGGGAGTCAATAATAGAGATCTCAACAGATAGATTTGTAAGAAATCTAACTTTGTCTGCTGATATATTTTTATCAGATTCAAGGAGATAGATGAGCAGCCTTTTTTTTGTACTCAATATGAAGGGGAAAGAGCAGAAAATGAATTTGTCCTGCGTCCTCTGATTTAAAAGAGGATTCTGAAAAACATCCTTTATCTGCAGTATATCAAATATCGCCGGATAAAGATTTTTATCATAATTCCATTTGGAATCAATGATATTGCTCTCATTCTCATTTGAGATCAGCACAAGGCAGCCTGTGCTAAGAGAGTTATTCAAGAGTTCCTTCGCCGGTTTGAAAATGTCTCCAAGCTCCTTCAGATTGTATCCGATCTGGAGCATCTCAACAAGAGGCTCTGTGTATAGAAGGTTTATTGCATCCTGGGTCTTATCACCTTTCGTAAGATCGATCCGCATTCCGGTATCAGATCCTGTGAATACTTTAGAGGAGAGTGCAAAATCACCTGAACTTCCTTCCTTCAGAAAAAAAATCGAGTGTCCGATCCTGAAACTTTTATTTATCTCTATTTTAGCTTTTTCAATTTTCTCGGTCTCAATAAATATTCCATTCGTAGAGCCGAGATCCTCAATAGTGATATGCTTTTTGTAAACTTCGATTCTTGCGTGCTTCAGGGAAATAAATGATTCATCTATGTTCATATCATTATCGGATGATCTTCCAAGTTTAATAACTTTTTTTGTTAGGGGGAATTTTTTTATAAATCCACTGCGGTGATAAAGTAAATAAAGCATGTATAAATTGTAAATAACCGAATACTGTATGTCAATGTTTTTTGATATTTTTAACAAAGTGTAATGTTTACATAGTGTAAAGTGGTAGTTTTTCACATGCTTTTATAATCTTGATGTTATTCAAAAAATTGTTTTATATAGGTGGGTTTCTATGTATTTCTGGTTTTTATGATTTTTAAAATTTGTTGGCAGGGAATATGCTATGTATCTATTTAAATGAAAAATTCACGATATTCATTATTGGTTATTGCATTTGTGATCTCTCTCTTATTCGGATTTAATTGTAATACAGGGACAGAATTATCCAATAACGGTAGTATGGGGTCTGAATTTACTCAAAGTGATATAAATTCAGGTACATTGAATTTTTTTATGACAGCATCCGGAGCATCCGGATCAGCAATAATTTCAAAGAGTGAAATTGCTCTAAAAGAAGATATTCGCAGTCTGATCGTGACTATTGCAGAACTTGAAGTACACAGGATCGGTGATGGGGATGCAGGTTGGAAGGTACTTCCTCTTTCCGGGGGTAGTTTTGATCTTATAGAGCTTGACAGATCAATGTGGGCCGATCTGCTTTCCAGTACTAATCCTGAAAAAGGTGAATATAGCAAGATCCGATTAAACTTGTCAGCAGCAATTGTTACAACTGACAGTGGGACATATGATGCAGAAGTTCCCGGAGATAAGATCAGAATTAACTTACCATTTAGTGTTCATGAAGATGGAACAACGGAAGTAACTATCAGTATTGATCCTGAATCTTCGCTTAAATCCACCGGTAATAAAGACAACCCGAAATATTTTCTTAATCCTGTTTTTAAAGTAACTACAATAATTGAGGATTAACAATTTAATGAAATATTTCGGTCGTTTAAACTTAAACAGCTCCAATAAGTATAAAAAGTATTTTTATACTCCTTCTTATTTTTTACTCGTAATGCCGCTTATTTTAAGGGGGTAAGCGGTATTACGGGTAGTTAATAAATATAAACCTCCAATCTTACAGGCCGAAAGGCCTGTGGTTTAAAAGAAAAAATTCAGGCCTGCAGATAATGCTATTCCGTTACTTTCCGGGATGTCCGGATCGGGATTTGCGAAGTATTTGTCATTAAGGAGGTTGGATACCTTTAGGTATGAAAATAGTTTTGATGAAAAATAGTATCCCCCTTTAAGTGTAATGAGATCGTATTTATTGTTCTCGATCTCAGATGGGCCGGGATCTGATTTACCGAATGAATGGAGATAGTTCATTTCAAACCATAATTTCTCCAAATTGATTTTCCATCCGAGGAATAGTTTTGGTGATGGAATATCATTCAGAGGATCACCAGTTTCATCACTTATTCCTTTATAGTAATTGAAATGTCCGAAAAGTTCTA